>DASSTH010000211.1:0-2696 GCA_035708025.1 Nakamurella sp.
GTCCAGGTCGTGCCGCCGGCCAACCTGTGGTTCGCGGACCTGCTCGGGCTGCACCATCATCTGACCGCCTATCAGGCCTACAGCGACGGGCCGAACATCACGCACGTGTTCCTCGGGTGGGTGCTGCTGGTGACGGCAGGAGTCGGTGCCGTCCTGCTGGTCCGCCGCGGCGGGTGGCGCCGATCGCTGACCGTCGGCCTGGTCGCGGCGGGCGCTATCGGTTTCGTGCTGGCGCTGGGTCCGTCCTTACGCGTCGCGGACTTCCGGGCCGGTCGGGGCGCCGGGGGGATTCCCAGCTTCGGCGACTACCTGATGCCGGCGGGCGACGCGACGGCCCCGACCGGGCTGGCCTGGATCTACCGTCATGTCCCGGGCATCGACATGATGCGGGCGTTGTACCGGTGGGAACTCCTTCCCAAACTGGCCCTGATCGCGCTCGCGGTGGTCGCCATCACGGCTCTGGCACGCCGGGGGCGGACCGTGCTGGCCGTCGCAGTGGCGGTGCTGCTGGTGGTGGAGGCCATGCCGAACCTGATAGCGACCCATCGATCCGGAGTCCGGCACCTGGCCACGGTCGCGCAGGTCGACCGGGATGTCACTGACCCGCTTGCCGCGGCGCTACGGCCGGGCGAACGGGTGCTGATGGTCAACCCGGTTCCGGGACAGACCGGAACCAATGCATACCTGGCGAATTGGCTGTGCCCGCAGTTGCGCGTCCGGTGCTACAACGTGGGCGGCGACAAGGCCGGTGAACTGGCTCGCCCGATGCAGCCGCCGGTAGTGATCGACGCGATCGGCCGGCCTAAGGATCTGCGGGCGGACATCGACGCGCTGTTCGCCGCCGGCCAGGTCGATGCGGTGGTGCTGGTCTACTTCGACCTGCGTGCGGGCGCCTATTCCTGGCCACCGGGCGAGAAGGGTCGGCAGGCCGCGGCCGGCGCCGCGCAGCACCTGGTGGACGCCGGTGGTTACCAGGTGTCCACCGGCCGGTACTTCACGGTTCTGCGGGCGCCACGGCCCGGGTAGGTCGGGCCGTGGCGCTCAGCGGCCGGCGGCCAGGTGGATGTTCCAGGTCAGCCGGGCGGCGTTCGACCAACTGAACTCGGCGGCTCGCCGCCGTCCGGCGTCGGCCAACCGTGCCGCCAGCGAGGCATCGCCGAGCACCTGGGCCAGCCCGTCCGCCAACGCGGAAGGGTCCCCGACCGGCACTTGAACACCGCAGCCACCCGCCACCTCCGCCAGGGCCGGCGCCGAACTGTGCACCACCGGAACCCCGGCCGCCATGGCCTCCAGTACCGGAAGTCCGAACCCCTCGGCCCGGCTGGGCATGGCCAGCACGCTGGCCCCGGCCAGGGCCGCGGCGATATCGGCGTCCCCGCGGCGCCCGGCCAGGTGTAACCGTTCCGGCGGAAGTCCGGCCGCGGCGGCGAGCTGTGCGGCGTCGACGCGGCCCCAGCCCGGGGGCCCGATCGCCAGCAGTGCGACGTCCGCTAGAGCCTCCCGCGCCATGGCCTCGATCAACACGTCCAGTCCCTTGCGTGGTTCAACCGTCCCGAGGAACAGCACGTACCGGGTGCCATCCGGCACACCCAGCCGGCGGCGGCGCTCCGCTGCGTCCGCCGGCACCGGGAGCGTGCTGACCCCATGGCCGATGACGTGCAGCCGGTCCCCGACCGGAAAGCGCTCGCGCAGCTGATCGGCCACCACCTGGGTGGGTACCACGATCCCGTCGGCGGTGCGGGCGATCCTGGTGATCATGGCGCGGTGCCAGGTGACGCCACGCGAGGTCAGGGTGTGCGGGTCGGTCCAGGCCACCATGTCGTGCACCGTGGCCACCACTGGACGCCGCCCCCGGCGGGGAGCAAGGGGTGTGGTGGCGTGCACGCTGTCGCCGTGCGGCCAGGGCGGCAGCCCGTGTTGCCAGAGCACTGCCAACGCGCGACGTCCCGCGGGAAGCCGGCGGTGGTCGGCACCCTGGGCCCGGGCGGCCGCGGTGTCCCGGTGCCAGGCGGTCAGGGTGCGGACCCGCCAGCCCGCCGGCGCGCCGGCGACCAGCGCAGCGGCCAGCTGGCCGGCGTACCTGCCGGTGCCACCGGGAACCGGCGCCAGTCGCTGCTCGGTCAGGACCGCGAGGGTTCGCACGCGGTCAACACAACCACACCACTTCCGATCCCGACTGGCGACGGCGGGCCGGCACGATCGGGGTGGACGGCTATCCTGGCCCGACAGCGCGGCGGCACGAGCCCATCGGGCGACGAGTGCGTCGTGCCGCGCGGCGCCTCGGTCCGCGAGCGCGCCACGATCGTGCGGTACGCACTGGGCGGCTCGACCTGCACCAGTTCCGGGAGGGTGGCGGTGGGCAACAGGTATCAGGCTGTGATCGACCCGGCCGCGACCAACAACACCCATTCCTCTCTGGTGCGCCTGACCGGGGCGGGCCGCGCAGTCTTGGAATTGGGCGCCTCGTCGGGCTACATGACGCGGCTGCTGCGGGAACGCGGCTGCACCGTCACGGCGGTCGAGAACGATCCGGCCGTCGCCGACGAACTGGCCGCGGTGGCCGACGCCGCGGTGATCGCGGACCTGGAGGATCCGGCCGCCTTCGACTCGGTGTCGGGCCCGTTCGACGTGGTGCTCGCCGGGGATGTGCTGGAGCATGTGCGGGACCCGGATCGGGTGCTGCAGCAGGCGGTGGC
>DASSTH010000212.1:0-3549 GCA_035708025.1 Nakamurella sp.
GCCGACACCGGCGTCACAGCAAGGGTCACGTCGGCGTCCCGGATGCGGGCGGTCACGTCGTCGCCCGCCAGCCGGTGGCACTGCTGCCGCGGGTCGGTGGGCGAGGCGAACTCCAGCCCGTCAAGGTGATCCGCCACCGCCGCCGGGTCGTCCGGGTCGACCCCGGAGCGCAGCACGTGCAGAGTGACGATCCGGTACATGGCGCCGGTGTCCAGGTAGCCGGCGCCCAACAACTCGGCCACCCGCCTGGCCACCGTGGACTTGCCGGTGCCGCTCGGCCCGTCGATCGCGATCACGTAGCCGGGCTGCGCCGTGCCCGGATCCGTCGCCGGACCCGCTGGATGACCGGACATCTACAGCCCCACGGCCCGGTACAGCAGCGAGATTTCCACGGGGTTGAGCTTACGCAGCGTGCCGGGCCGCTGATGTCCCAGTTGCACGTCACCGATGCGGGTACGCACCAGCCGGGACACCGGGTGCCCGACGGCGGCCAGCATCCGCCGCACCACGTGCTTGCGGCCCTCATGCAGCACCACCTCGACCACCGCGCGCCCGCCCAGCACGTCCACCACGTCGAAGGAGTCCACCCGCACCGGGCCGTCCTCCAGTTCCACCCCGCCACGGAGGCGCCGGCCCAGGTCCCGCGGGATCGGACCCGGCACCTCGGCCATGTAGGTCTTGGCCACGCCGAAGGAGGGGTGGGTGAGCCGGTGCGCGAGCTCTCCGTCGTTGGTCAGCAGCAGCAGGCCCTCGGAGTCCATGTCCAGCCGGCCGACGTGGAACAGCCGGGTGCTGGCGCCCCACTCCTCCAGCAGCTGCCCGATGTGCGGCCGGCCCTGCGCGTCGGACATGGTGGAGAGCATGCCGGGCATCTTGTTCAGCGCCAGGTAGACCAGGTCCTGGCGGAGGATCACCCGGTCGCCGTCCACGTGCACCACCGCGCGCTGCGGATCGATGCGCAGTCCCATCTCCCGCACCACGATGCCGTCCACCCGGACCCTCCCGGACCGGATCAGCTCCTCGGCCTTGCGGCGGGAGGCGACCCCGGCCGCCGACAGCACCTTCTGCAGCCGGACGCCCTCCGCCGTGTCGTCGCCATCGTCGGTGACGGGGACCTCGGGCTGCTCGCGCTCCGCGCCGCTTGCGCGGCGTCCGGGGCGGCCCGGGCCGCCGGTGCGGTCACCGCCCGGCCGGGGAGTGCCGGCCCGGGGCGCACGCCCGCCGTCACGTCGCCGCTCAGACATCGTCGATCGCATCCACATCGGGCAGCAGCGGGCCCAGCGGCGGGAGTTCTTCGATGCTGGACAGCCCCATCCGCTCCAGGAACATCTCGGTGGTGCGATACAGCGTGCCAGCGGTGTCGGTGTCGGTGCCGGCCTCCTCGATCAGCCCGCGCGCGGTCAGGGTACGGATCACCCCATCCACGTTGACACCGCGCACCGCGGCCACTCGAGCGCGGGTGACCGGCTGCCGGTAGGCGATCACGGCCAGCGACTCCAGCGCGGCCTTGGACAGCCGGGTGTGCGCACCGTCCAGCACGAACCGTTCCACGACGGGGGCGAACCGGTCGCGGGTGTAGAACCGCCAACCGCCGCCGGCCTCCCGCAGGTCGATGCCGGACCCTTCCGCCGCCAGCCGTTCGGACATGGCCTGCAGGTGCTCGCGGATCGCGTCGGCGGGCCTGCCGACCGCGGCCGCCAACGCCTGCTCCGTCACCGGTGCGTCGACCACCAACAGCACCGCCTCCAAGGCCGCCGGCACGTCCTCGTCCGGGACCAGCGCCGGCTCGGCCGGCTCCTCCTCGGCGGGCTCGCCATCCGGGTCGGGCAGGTCCAGATCCGCAGGTTGATGATCCGCAACTGCCGAGGTAGCGCGAACTTGTCGCGACACGCCGTCCGCGACCGGCGTGTCCGGCGCACTTCGCGCTACCCCTGAACTCGCTCCGGCCTCGCTCAGTGCCGATGGTTCGCTCGGCGCTCCGCTCGACGCCGCTGCGACTCCGTCGCGACGCGGCTGTCTCGCTCCGGCCTCGCTCACTACTCGTACTCCTCGTCGGTGTCCCGGACAGAGTTGCCGGCGGCATCGGGGTCCGAATCCCCGGTCCAGCGTACGGTCAACGACCCCATGGGCTCGACCTGGTCGAAGGCCACCACGGCGTTCCGGTACAGGTTGAGCAGGCCCAGGAACCGGGCCACCACCTGCATGACCGTGGTGCAGTCGGCGACCAGTTCGGCGAACGTGGCCTGGCCGGCGGCCGTCAGCCGCTGCACCAGCAACGCGGTGTGCTCCGGTACCGACTCCGGGTTGCTGTGGATGTGCGCGACCGACACCTCCGGCGGCGGGGGCTTGGGCGCGAACACCCCGGTCGCCATCGTGGCGAACTCCTGCGGGCTCAGCCCGATCCGCACCTCCGGCAGCAGGTGCAGGTAGCGATCCTCCAACGTCACGGCGCGCGGGTAGCGGCGTAGCGCCGTCGCCTGCAGCTCGGCGAACAGCGCGGCCACCTGCTGATAGGCGCGGTAGGCCAGCAGCCGGGCGAACAGCAGGTCGCGGGACTCCAGCAGCGCCAGGTCGTCCGGATCGTCCGGATCGCCGCCGGGCAGCAGCCGGGCGGCCTTCAGATCCAGCAGGGTGGCTGCGACCACCAGGAACTCCGTTGCCTGACCGAGGTCCCAGTCCGATCCCATGGCGCGGATGTGGGCGATGAAGTCGTCGGTGACCCGGTGCAGGGCGATCTCGGTGACGTCCATCCGCTGCGCGCTGATCAACTGCAGCAGCAGGTCGAACGGGCCGTCGAAGTTGTCCAGCCGCACGTGGAACGACCGTGACGAGGCGGCGAGGGTATCCCCGTCGTTGGGCAGGTCCGGGCCGGCGGCGGGAGGCACCGCGTCCCCGGGTTCTGCGGCCACCCGGTCGGCGGCGCGCGCCGGCTCCGTGCCCGCCATATCGGCGCCCGGTGCCGCGGGCAGCCCGGCCTGCGGCGGGGTGCTCATCGGCGTCCGGACCGGCCGGCCGCCTTGGTCGCCGCCCGACGGGACGCCCGGGTCACAGCAGGATCACCGGGACAGTCACCGGGCGATCACCTCCCGGGCCAGCGCCCGGTAGGCCTCGGCAGCCGCGGAGGCCGGAGCGTAGGAGGTGATCGGCTCCCCCGCCACGGTGGTCTCCGGGAACTTGACGGTCCGGGAGATCACGGTGTCGAACACCTGGTCGCCGAACCGCTGCACCAGCATCGCCACCACCTCGCGGGCATGCACGGTGCGGCCGTCGAACATGGTCACCAGCACCCCGCCGATCTCCAGGTCGGGATTGATGCGCGCCTTGACCTTGTCCACGGTGTCCACCAGCAGGGCCACCCCGCGCAGCGAGAAGAACTCCGCCGCCAGCGGCATGATCACCTCGTGCGAGCAGGCCAGCGCGTTCACCGTCAGCAGGCCGAGCGACGGCTGGCAGTCGATCAGCACGTAGTCGTAGTTGTGCAACAGCGGGCGTAGCGCCCGGGCCAGCGTCTGCTCCCGGCCGACCTCGTTGATCAGCTGCACCTCGGCG
>DASSTH010000213.1:0-2540 GCA_035708025.1 Nakamurella sp.
CGAGCGGCGCAGGTACAAGAAGCCGCCGAGGTGCGACGTCTTCCCGCTACTCGATGCCCTCGGGCAGCCGGAGGTCGGGCTTGTCCAGTTCCTCGACGTTGACGTCCTTGAACGTCACCACCCGTACGTTCTTGACGAACCTGGCCGGCCGGTACATGTCCCACACCCAGGCGTCGGACATCCGCAGCTCGAAGTACATGTCGCCGCCGGTGTTGCGCACCTGCAGGTCGACCGCGTTGGCCAGGTAGAAGCGCCGCTCGGTCTCCACCACGTACGAGAACTGGCTGACGACGTCCCGGTACTCGCGATAGAGCTGAAGCTCCATCTCGGTCTCGTACTGCTCCAGGTCCTCAGCGCTCACGCCGCCCGTCACGCACCCTTCGCCTCACGCCGCGGCTGCCCTTCGCCGCCGGCGATTCCATCATCCCCCACCGCCGGCCAGTCGTGGTCCAGCGGCACGTCCAGGGTCGAGTCGTCCGCCGGACCGATCAGCGACCGCATGTCAGCTCCGCCCGGGCCGGCCGCGTCCGGCCGCTCCAGCCCCGTCGGCTGCTCGCCGGGATACAGCTCCGAGGCGTCGGGATCGGCGTCCGGATCCAGGGTGTCGTCATCGACCGGGCCGGTGAGCCGCCAGCTGCGCCGGTGCTGGTCGCAGGGCCCGTGCTCGGACAGCGCTGCCAGGTGCTCGGCGGTCGCGTAGCCCTTGTTGACCGCCCAGTTGTAGGCCGGATAGCTCTCCGCGTGGGCCACCATCAGCGCGTCCCGCTCGGTCTTGGCCAGCACGCTCGCCGCGGCCACCCCGGCGCAGCGCAGGTCGGCCTTGATGCGCAGGTGTACCGGGAGGTAGGACCACTCCCCGAGGTCCGGCGCCACCACTGCCACCGGCGGCCGGCCGTCGTCGAACAGCGCCGCCTGCACCGGCGGATTGAGGTAGTCGTGGTTGCCGTCCAACAGCACGGCGTCCACCGGCCCGGACAGCTGGGACAACGCGCGCCGGGCGGCGATGCGCAGTCCGGCCATGATCCCGCAGGTGTCGATCTCGGCGGGGCTGGCGTGCCCGACCGCCCATTCCACCGCCCAGCGCCGCACCGGCCGCACCAGCCGGGCCCGAGCGGCCGGGGTGAGCAGCTTGGAGTCGCGCAGCCCGGCCGGGACCCGGCCGATGCCGCTGGTCACCACCACGACGCCCACCGTCACCGGCCCGGCGAGTGCCCCCCGGCCGACCTCGTCCATCGCGGCCAGCCGCCCACATCCGGAGCGGAGCAGGTCCTTCTCCACCCGCAGGTCCGGCCGGTGCAGCTTGGCGCGGTTCACGGGCGTGGACGTCCGGGCCCGACCGGTGGGCACGGCGGTCATCGGGGTCGCCCCACTCGAGCGATGCACACCACCGGCATCACCCGCCACCGCTCATGATGTCCGGGCTGCCCACCGTCCCCCACCGGGACGGCGGCATCACGATGAACACCGCCTTGCCGATCACGTCGTCCACCGGGATGGGCCCTTGACAGTGCACATTCGCCGAAGGCACCAGGCCACGACATTGAAAAGTCGAATCCGCCGAATCGGAGCGATGGTCGCCCATCACCCAAATGGTGCCCTTGGGGACCTTGTAGGGGCCGAAGCATCGGGTCGAGTTATAGCGCGAAGGATTGGAAGAATCGACGTCGCAGTTCGACTGGCCATCAATCCAGGTCCAGTCTGGCCGGCCCGCATCCATGAAAATGTATGGCTCGTTCAGCGAGACGCCATCGACCTGTACTCGCCCGTGTGCGTCGCAGCACTGCACGGTCTGCCCGCCGACCGCGATCACCCGCTTGACGAAGTCCTTCTCGTTGGGCGGCGCGATGCCGACCACCGAACCCACCGACTGCAGCACCTGACCGAACCAAGTGGACGGTCCGGGAATATTGGCCTCTGGGGTCCAGGTTGCTGGCCCCTTGAAGACCACCACCTCGCCCTGCTCCGGGTCGCGGAAGTCGTAGACCAGCTTGAACGCCAGGATCCGGTCGCCGCCGCTGGTGGTGCCGTGCAGGGTCTGCTCCATCGAACCGGACGGCACGTAGTAGACCCGCGCGACGAACGTCTGGATCAGGAAGGTCAGGATGAAGGCGATGACGATCAGGATCGGCAACTCGATCCAGAACGACCGCTTCTTCGAGTTGCGCTTGCGCGACTTCTCCCGCCAGTGACGCACCGAGCGGGCGTGCTCGTCGTCGACGGGTGCCCCGGAGGCGCCGTCACCGCTGGCGGCATTGGCCGAGTCGAGGGCATCGGCGTCGCTGGTTGACGGGGCGCCGGCAGCGGCGGGTGCGTCGGCGGAGCCGACGGCATCGTCGTCGCGCATCGACGGGGAGTCGGCACCGGCGGGCGTGCCGAGGGCATCTGCGTCGCCGCTCAACGGGAAGTCAGCACCGGCGGGCGCGCCCAGGGCATCGGCGTCGTCGGTCTGCGGGGAGCCGGGACCGGAGGGCGTGCCGGCGATCGGGGCCGCGCCGGGTCCGGCCGTCCCGTCACCGATCAGGGCCTGGCCACCGTCGCCG
>DASSTH010000214.1:0-2721 GCA_035708025.1 Nakamurella sp.
CGGATGGGTAGCCCAGCCGTATCCGCACCAGGAACCGGTCCAGTTGCGCCTCGGGCAGCGGATAGGTGCCCTCGTACTCGATCTGGTTGGCGGTCGCGATCACGTGGAACGGGGCCGGCAGCGGGTGCGTGTTGCCCTCCACGCTGACCTGACCCTCCTGCATGGCCTCCAGCAGCGCGGACTGCGTCTTGGGCGGCGTCCGGTTCAGCTCGTCGGCCAGCAGCAGCCCGCAGAACACCGGGCCGGCCTGGAACCGGAAATCCCCGCTGCCCGGGTGGTACAGGTACGAGCCGGTGATGTCCGCCGGCAGCAGGTCCGGGGTGAACTGCAGCCGCCGGAAATCCAGGCCGAGGGCACCGGCCAGCGATCGCGCCAGCAGCGTCTTGCCCAGACCCGGGTTGTCCTCGATCAGCACATGCCCGCCGGCCAGGATGGCCGCCAGGGCCAGCCGCAGTGCGCGCTGGTGGCCCACCACGGCGCCGCCGACCGCCGCGGCGATCTCGCCGGCCCGGCGCGCCACCGCGTCCGGCGGCAGCAGGTCGCTGCCGCGCGGGGCGTGATCTGGTGCCCCCGGCGGACCGGTCTGCGCCGAAACGGGTTGGGCTGGTGGCGGGTTGGTCACCGGTGCGGTCCTTCCGAGCTGGAGATGGCGGGTCTGCGTCGGGATCGGCCGCTCAGGCCGGCCAGCGCGGGATTGCGGATGGCGGGTTCGCTGCCCGGGGCGGGATCCACGGCGAGCCGGGCAATGGCCTGGCACAGCACCGAGACCGATGCCGTGGTGCGGCGCGGATCGGTGTCCGCACCGGTCAGCATCGCGTACTCGCGCGGGCCCACCAGCGCCACGGCGCGCTCCGACAGCGGGTCGATCCCCCTGCGGCGCAACAACTCCTGGGCCAGATCCCACAGCCTCGGCCGGAGGTAGTGCTGGAACGAGACCTCGGACTCCTGGGCACCCACCAGCCCGGGAACCTCCCAGGAGGTCGGGGTGCGATGCGGGTCGGTCGGCACGTCGTACGGCCACTCCGGCTGCTCGATGGTCAGCGAGACCACGACGGCCCACAGCGCCGCACCGGCGGACAGGCCGATCAGCAGGGCGCGCCAGATCGGCACGCCCGCCACGATCAGCCCGCCGGCGGTGACGATGGCGCCGATCGTCGGCCAGGCCAGGTAGCGGTACCACCGATCCCGTTCCACCGGTTCGTCGGCGTCGCTTCCCGAGGTGACGGCGACGGGCGCAGCGGACGCGGCGCTCCGGGGGGCATCCGGCCGCCCGCCGCCCAGCGCGCGCGCCACTCCGCGCCGGTGAGTGCGGCCGCCGGCCGGGCGGGTCACCGGTGCCTCCCGCCCAGTCCGGGACCGGAATCCGCTCCGTGCGGTGGCATGTCGGCCGCATCCCGGCCGCCCGGCTCGGCATGCGCCGCATCGATCCCGCCGGGCTGGCCGCCGGGACCGATGGGTCGCGCCTGTTCCGGCGGCCGGAGTCGGGCACCGAGCACCCGGGCGGCGGCACGTGCCCGGGCGGCGGATTCCGGTGCGAGCGCGGCGGTGTCGAACCGGGCACGGTGATACAGCCGCAGCAGGACGGCCGAGGCGTCGGCGGTGCTCATCGCGCCGCCCCGGGCCGGCGGTTCTGCGGTTCCGGGGCCGCGCTGGGCTCCGTCACCGCCGTATTCGGCGCGGTCGGGCAGCCCGTCACCGCCGTATCCGGCGCGGCCGGGCGGCCCGTTACCGCCGTCGGCGGCCACTCGGCGCGGTCGGTCGGTGCCGCGTGGGCTTCCGCCGGCTTCGTGGTACCAGTCGGTGAGCGATTCCAGGAACTCCGTCGGAGTGCTGGCCGGCCGCCTGCGGTGCCCGGATGCCTCCGCGGCGGACTCCAGCGCCTCCCAGGCGGCGATGATCTCGTCCGCCGCCCGGCGCGGATCGAACGTGCGCTCCTCCGTGCCGTCCGGCTGCTGGTCCTCCTCCAGCCAGCCCAGCACCGCCGGCGTCAGGGCGGCGGACCCGGCGGCCAGCGGCGGCGCGGCGATCCGCCCCGGCCGGCGCAGCGCGCGGATCAGCAGCACCACGGCCAACACCAGCAGCAGTCCGCCGATCACCGCCAATGCGATCCACAACCAGGAGCCCTCGGGGTTGACCTTCTGCGGGGGCGCGACGGAGCTGGGCGCGGTGATGGGCGGCGGGGTCGGCATGGTCATCGGCGGCGGCGGGCGCACCGACACGGTCGGCGGGTGGGCCTCCAGCGGGCCGGCCCGGTCGGCCAACAGCGCCAGCACCACCAGCGTCACCGCCGTGATCGCGCCGAGCAGACCGGCCATCCACCGCGGCACCCGTCGGTGCGGCCCGGGCCCGGGCGGCCCATCGCCCCGCTCCCCCCGCCGCGCGGATCCCGCAGACCCCGGCCGGGTCGATCCCGACGCACCCGCCGGCCCGGCGGATCCAGCGGCACCCGTCCGACCGGCCGATCCGGCCGCACCCGTCCGCCCGCTCGGCCCGGCCGACCCGCCCGTCACCGGACGGCTCCCGTGCTCACGCCACCGGGGCGGAGAGCCTGTCCCGCACCTCGGGTGCGGTCAGCCGCACCTGGTCGGCGGACGCGTCGTCCGGCTCGTCCTGCGACTGGCGTTCCGCGGCCACCCGCGCGGCGTAGCTGGCCACCTCGGAGGCGGTCCGCTCGGCCGACCAGCCCAGCACCCCGGCCAGCAACTCGGCCACCCGCGGCGC
>DASSTH010000215.1:0-6054 GCA_035708025.1 Nakamurella sp.
GCCTACGGGGTCGGCGGCGGGCACCGGCACACCCCGGAGATGGTGCAGAACCTCTCCGCCGCCGCCGGAACGGCGGTGACGGTGTCCTTCACGCCGCTGCTGGCCCCGATGCCGCGCGGCATCCTGGCGACGGTCAGCGCCCCCGCGGTGCCCGGTGCCTCCCTCGACGACCTGGTGGCCGCGTACACCGCGGCGTACCGGGACGAGCCGTTCGTGCACCTGCTGCCGGCGGGCCGCTGGCCCAGCACCGCCATGACGCTGGGCGCCAACACCGTGCTGTTGCAGGTGGCGCTGGACGAGGCGGCCGGCCGGGTGGTGGTGGTCGGGGCGGTGGACAACCTCACCAAGGGCACCGCAGGGGCGGCCGTGCAGTCCTTCAACCTGGCGATGGGCCTGGACGAGACCCTCGGCCTGCCGGTGACGGGTGTCGCGCCGTGACCGAGCCAGCGCCGGTACCCGCGGTCTCCAGCAGTTCCGTCGGTTCGCCGCACACCTCGGAGGGTGCCGCGGGCTTCGCCCTGGCGCCCGGGTTCCGCGCGGCCGGGGTGACCGCGGGCCTCAAACCGTCAGGCAAGCCCGATGTCGCCCTGGTGGTGAACGACGGCCCCATCCGGACCGCGGCGGGCGTCTTCACCAGCAACCGGGTCCAGGCCGCGCCGGTGCGCTGGAGCCGCCGGGTGCTGGCGGGCGGCGAGGTGGACGCCGTCATCCTCAACTCCGGCGGGGCCAACGCCTGCACCGGCCCGGCCGGCGACGCCGACACCGCGGCCACCGCCGCGCATCTGGCGCAGCACCTGGGCAGCAGCGCCGAACGCATCGCGGTGTGCTCCACCGGCCTGATCGGCGAGCGGCTGGACATGCCTCGGTTGCTGGCCGGCGTGGACCGGGCGGTGGCGGCCGCCACCGCCTCGGGCGGCCCGGACGCGGCCGTGGCGATCCTGACCACCGACACGGTGAGCAAGACGGTGACGGTGGACGGCGACGGGTTCGTGGTGACCGGCATGGCCAAGGGAGCCGGCATGCTGGCGCCCGGACTGGCCACCATGCTGGTGGTACTCACCACCGATGCCGTGGCCGACGCGGCACAGCTGGACGCGGCGCTGCGCGCGGCCACCCGGGGGACCTTCGACCGGCTGGATTCCGACGGAGCCATGTCCACCAACGACACCGTGCTGCTGCTGGCCTCCGGCGCCTCCGGCGTGCTCCCGGAGCCGGAGCCGCTGGAGGCGGCGGTGCTGGCGGCCTGCGACCGGCTGGCCCGGGCGCTGCTGGCGGACGCCGAGGGGGCCACCAAGGAGATCAGCATCGAGATCCGCGGCGCGGCCGGCGAGGACGACGCCGTGCGGGTCGGGCGTGCGGTCGCGCGGAACAACCTGGTGAAGACGGCGTTCTTCGGCGGCGACCCGAACTGGGGCCGCATCCTGGCCGCCGTCGGCACCGTGGGCACCGGCGACGCGGCGTTCGACGCGGACGACCTGGACGTGGCGATCAACGGGGTGTGGGTCTGCCGGTCGGGCGCGGCGGGGGAGCCCCGCTCGGCGGTGGACCTGTCCGCCCGGGCGGTGCACGTCGTGATCGACCTGCACGCCGGCGACGCCTCGGCCGTCATCCTGACCAACGACCTGTCGCACGGCTACGTGCACGAGAACTCGGCGTACTCGACATGACCGGCCAGGCGACCGAGTCCGCCGGCGTCCCTGGCATCGAGCAGCGCGACTCCGCCGACCTGGCCGACGCCGCGGCGAAGGCCGAGGTGCTGGCCGGCGCGCTGCCCTGGCTGCGCCGGTTCGCCGGCTCCCTGGTGGTCGTCAAGTACGGCGGCAACGCGATGACCGACCCCGAGCTGAGGGCCGCGTTCGCCGCCGACATGGTGTTCTTGCGCACCGTCGGCCTGCGCCCGGTGGTGGTGCACGGCGGCGGACCGCAGATCTCCGCCATGTTGCACCGGCTGGGCCTGCCCGGCGAGTTCCGCGGCGGCTTCCGCGTCACCACCCCCGAGGCGATGGACGTGGTGCGGATGGTGCTGGTCGGTCAGGTCGGGCGGGAACTGGTGGGGCTGATCAACGCGCACGGCCCGCTGGCCGTCGGGATGAGTGGCGAGGACGCCGGGCTACTCACCGCGGCCCGCCGCACCGTGCTGGTGGACGGCACCGAGACCGACATCGGCCTGGTCGGTGACGTGGTCGGCGTGAACCCGGACGCCGTGTTGGACCTGCTGGGCGCGGGCCGCATCCCGGTGATCGCCAGCGTGGCGCCGGACGCCGACGGTGTGGTGCACAACGTGAACGCGGACACCGCCGCCGCCGCCCTCGCGGTGGCGCTGCGGGCGGCCAAGCTGGTGGTGCTCACCGACGTCGAGGGGCTGTACGCGCACTGGCCGGACCGCGGGTCGCTGATCAGCAGGATCACCGACCAGGCGCTGGACGAGCTGTTGCCCACCCTGGACGCCGGGATGGTGCCGAAGATGGAGGGCGCGTTGCGCGCCGTCCGGGGCGGCGTAGCAGCCGCACACATCATCGACGGCCGGCGCCCGCACGCGGTGCTGCTGGAAATCGTCACCAGCGCGGGCATCGGAACCATGGTGGTGCCCAGCGGGGCCGCCTCCGGCGCCGAGGAGACCACCGGCGCGGAGATCGCCGGGACCACGATCGACACGGCAGGAGCGGGCACATGACACCCTCGGGTACCGATCCACGGACACCGGCCGGCAACGCCTCCGCGGGCCGGCGCTGGAATTCGGCACTGATGGCGAACTACGCCACGCCGGGCGTCGAGCTGGTGGCCGGCGCCGGTGCCGTCGTCACCGATGCCGACGGACGGCAGTATCTGGACCTGCTCGGCGGCATCGCGGTCAACGCGCTCGGGCACGCCCACCCGGCCGTGGTGCGGGCGGTCAGCGAGCAGATCGCCACCCTGGGGCACGTGTCCAACTACTTCTCCCACCCGCCGGTGCTGGCGCTGGCCGAGCGGCTGCTGCAGCTGTCCGGGGCCGGCGAGCAGGGCAGGGTGCTGTTCGCCAATTCCGGCACCGAGGCCAACGAGGCGGCGTTCAAGATCGCCCGGCTGACCGGCCGGCCGCGGATCATCGCCACCGAGAACGGGTTCCACGGACGCACCATGGGGGCGCTGGCCATGACCGGCCAGCCGGCCAAGCGCGCACCGTTCGAACCGATGCCCGGCGGGGTGGAGTTCGTGCCGTACGGCGACGCGGATGCGCTGGCCGCGGCGGTCGCCGCCGACCCGGACACGGTGGCGGCGTTCATCTGCGAGCCGATCCAGGGTGAGGCCGGTGTGATCACCCCGCCGGACGGCTACCTGGCCGCGGCGCGGCGGATCACCGCCGGCGCCGGCGCGCTGCTGATCCTCGATGAGGTGCAGACCGGCATCGGGCGCACCGGCGAGTGGTTCGCGCACGCCGCCTCCGGCATCCAGCCCGACCTGATGACGCTGGCCAAGGGTCTGGGCGGGGGACTGCCGATCGGAGCCGTGGTGGCCTACGGCCGCGCGGCCGGGCTGCTGACCCCCGGACTGCACGGCTCCACGTTCGCCGGCAACCCGGTGTGCGCGGCCGCCGCGCTCGCGGTGTTGGACACCATCGAGCGGGACCGGCTGTGCGACCACGCCGCCGCGCTGGGCAAACACCTGGCCACCGCCATCGAGGGCCTGGCACATCCGCTGGTGGCCGGCGTGCGCGGGCGCGGGCTGCTGATCGGCGTGCAGCTGACCGAGCCGGTGGCCGCCGCTGCCACCGCCCGGGCCGCCGAATCCGGGTTCCTGATCAACGCCGCCGCCCCCGACGTGCTGCGGCTGGCGCCACCGCTGATCCTGACCGCCGACCAGGCCGACGGCTTCGTCACCGCCCTGCCCGCCGTCCTGGACGCTGCCGCAGGAACCGGAAGCTGACCTCTTGCACGCCCGACATTCGATGACAGTCAAGGAGAACCGGTGATCCGCCACTACTTGCGCGACGACGACCTGACCCCCGACGAACTGACGCGCATCCTGGACCTGGCCGACGCCTACAAGTCCGGCGCCGACACCGGCACACCGCTGGCCGGCAAGGCCGTGGTGGCGCTGTTCGAGAAGAACTCCACCCGCACCCGGCTGTCCTTCGAGATCGGCATCGCCCAACTCGGCGGCCAGCCGGTGGTGGTGGACGGCCGCACCTCGCAGATGGGCCGCGAGGAGACCATCGAGGACACCGTGCGGGTGGTCTGCCGCTACGCGGATGCCGTGGTGTTCCGCACCTTCGCGCAGCGCCGGATCGACGCCATGGCCGGCGCCTCCACCATCCCGGTGATCAACGCGCTGACCGACGAGTTCCACCCCTGCCAGGTGCTGGCCGACCTGCAGACCGTCCGGGAGCGCAAGGGCCGGCTGTCCGGCCTGACGCTGACCTACCTGGGGGACGGCGCCAACAACATGGCGCACTCGTTGATGCTCGGCGGCGCCAATGCGGCGATGCACGTGCGGGTGTCGGCGCCGTCCGGATTCGACCCCAACCCGGACTTCCTGCTGGACGCCAAGAACCGGGCGGGCGACACCGGCGGCTCCATCGAGTTGATCGGGGATCCGCGCGCCGCGGTGGCCGGCGCCGACGTGCTCGTCACCGACTCCTGGACCTCCATGGGCCAGGAGAACGACGGCCTGGACCGGGTGCATCCGTTCTGGCCCTACCAGGTGAACGCCGAGCTGCTGGGCCGGGCGGCGCAGGGGGCGGTGGTGCTGCACTGCCTGCCGGCACACCGCGGCATGGAGATCACCGATGAGGTGATCGACGGCCCGGCCAGCGCGGTGTGGGACGAGGCGGAGAACCGGTTGCACGCGCAGAAGGCGTTGCTGGCCTTCCTGTTCGCCGAGTCCGGGCTGGCATGAGGTCGAGCGGGACGCCCGCGTCCGGGTCGCCGGCCACTGGGTCGGCCACTGCGACGGACTCAGCGCCGGGCACTGTGACGGACGCATCGCCGGCCACAGTGAGACACCCAGCGCCGGCCACCGTCCAGGCCACCGCGCCGGCCACGGTGCCCGGCACGAAGGCCGCCCGGCACGGCCGGATCACCGCCTTGATCGCCGACCGCGCGGTGCGCTCGCAGGCCGAGTTGGCGGCGCTGCTGGCGGCGGAGGGCATCGAGACGACCCAGGCGACGCTGTCCCGGGACCTCGAGGAGCTCGGGGCGATCAAGGTGCGCGGAGTGCAGGGCGGCGTCGGGTGCTACGTGATCCCCGAGGACGGCGCGCCCCGGCCGATGGCCGGCGGCACCGGGCGGCTCGGCCGGCTGCTGGCCGAGCTGCTGCTGTCCACGGCGGCGTCCGGCAACATCGCGGTGCTGCGCACTCCGCCCGGTGCTGCGCAGTTCCTGGCCTCCGCGATCGATCGGGCGGCGCTGGACGGAGTGATCGGGACCATCGCGGGCGACGACACGGTGCTGCTGGTCGCCCGCGAGGGGTTGACCGGCGCCGACCTCGCCGCGGCGATGGCCGGATACCTTGACGCCCCGGACCGCCCGGCCGGCACGGCCGGGGGAGAAGGGGAGTGAGCATGCCGAACGATCCGACGCCGTCCGCGCCGATGGCGCTGTGGGGTGGCCGGTTCTCCTCCGGACCGGCTCCGGAGATGGCCGAGCTGAGCCGCAGCACCGACATCGACTGGGTGCTCGCGCCGTACGACATCGCGGCGTCCCGCGCGCATGCCCGGGTGCTGCACGGTGCCGGGCTGCTGTCCGCCGACGAACTGGACCGGATGCTGGCCGCCCTGGACGCCCTGGCGGCCGATGTGGCGACCGGCAGCTTCCGGCCGGACCCGGGCGACGAGGACGTGCACACCGCGCTGGAGCGCGGGTTGATCGAGCGGGCCGGGGCCGACCTGGGGGGCAAGCTGCGGGCCGGCCGGTCCCGCAACGATCAGGTCGCCACGCTCTACCGGCTGTACCTGCGGGACGCGGCGCGCCGGATCGCCCGGCACACCTGCGACCTGCAGGACGCGCTGCTGGCACAGGCCCGCGCGCACCCGGACGCGCCGATGCCCGGCCGCACCCACTTCCAGCATGCGCAGCC
>DASSTH010000216.1:0-8506 GCA_035708025.1 Nakamurella sp.
CAGCGCGCGCGCTACGTAACGCGCAGACAGGGTTGCTGGGCTTCGCGCTGCACCACGTCAACGACCCGATCTACGCTGAGATGGTCGAGTGCGCCCAGGCCGAGGCGACCGGGCGCGGCTACTCGATCATTCTGATGGATACGGCTGAGCTCGCCGAGCGCGGTGAGCACTTCCGAGCCATCGTCCAGGCCCATCGGGTGGACGGCCTGCTCATCCAGAGCGGCTTTGGCCGGGGCGAAGAGTCGCTGCGCGAAATCGCCCGGTCGATACCGTCGGTCGCGTTCGGTGGCGCGGTCGAGGGCATCCGGACGGTCCGGTTGGACGATGAAGCTGCAGCACGCATCGCCACCGAACATCTCCTCGAGTCCGGCCACACGGCGATCGCCTTCGTGGGCGCCGACGGCGTCTCCTCCACGCGGCGTTACGAGGGATACCTCAAGGCGCTCGCCGCAGCCGGCCTGCCGGCGCTGCCCTCGATCGACGGTGGGTGGACCTCGGACGAGGCGCACGACGCGACGGTGCAGTTGCTTGCCTCCGGAACGCCGGTGACCGGCATCGTGGTGGTGACGACGACCACCGCGCTGGGCGTTCACTCCGGCATCATTGCCGCCGGCCGGAGGATCCCGGACGACGTGTCGCTCATCAGCGTTCACGACACCTGGTTCGCGCGTCACCTCAATCCGCCACTGACCGTCGTGTCACTACCGATGGATCGCGCCGGCACGCTCGGCGTCTCGATGCTCATCGAGCAGATTCAGGAGTCGTCAGCAGGCGAGGTGGTCGTGACGGATCCGCCACCGACACTGATCGTCCGAGGCTCGACGACATCTCGCGGGCGCGCGCGCGGTTCCACAGGCAGGTCTGCACACGGCATTCAACGGGGAGGTCGACGGTGAACAACACGGTGGCGGGGATCGAGCACGACGGCCGCATGGCCCAGAACGGGTACCGCTGATGACCGGCGCTCCGGTGCGGCTGTCGGCCGCGACGCTCGCGGACCTGCCGGAGGGCGTGGCCGTCCCCGCATATGACCGGTCCGCGGTGCGCGCCGGCATCGTGCACCTGGGCGTGGGCGGGTTCCACCGGGCGCACCAGGCGATGTACCTGGACCGGCTGATGAACGCCGGCCGGGCGCTGGACTGGGGCATCTGCGGCGTCGGGGTGCTGGAGTCGGACGCCGCGATGGCGGCGGTGATGCAGCAGCAGGACTGCCTGTACACCCTGCTGGTCCGGCACCCGGACGGCCACACGGACGCCCGGGTGATCGGCTCGATCGTGCAGTACCTGTTCGCGCCGGACGACCCGGTGGCGGTGATCGAGCGGATGGCGGACCCCGCGGTGCGCATCGTCTCGCTCACCGTCACCGAAGGCGGCTACAACCTCAACCACGTCACCGGTGCCTTCGACGCCGAGAATCCCGATGTGGTCGCAGATCTCGCGCGGCCGGCCGCCCCGCGGACCATCTTCGGACTGGTGACGGCCGCGCTGGCCCGGCGCCGCGAGCGCGGCATCCCCCCGTTCACCGTGATGTCCTGCGACAACATTCCGGGCAACGGCGACATGGCCCGCAGCATGTTCGGCACCTTCGCCGGGCTGCTGGACCCGGACCTCGGCGACTTCGTCTCCAGCAGCGTGGCGTTCCCCAACAGCATGGTGGACCGGATCACCCCGGCCACCACCGACGCCGACCGGGCCGAGCTGGCCGACCGGTTCGGGGTCGCGGACGGGTGGCCGGTGGTCTGCGAGCCGTTCGCGCAATGGGTGCTGCAGGACGGCTTCGGTGCCGGGGTTCCGCCGCTGGCGGACGCCGGCGTGATGATGGTGGACGATGTCGAGCCGTACGAGCTGATGAAGCTGCGGCTGCTGAACTGCAGCCACCAGGGCATCGCCTACTTCGGCTACCTCGCCGGATACCGGTTGGTGCACGAGGCGGCCGCCGACCCGCTGATCGCGTCGTTCCTGCTGGACTACATGGAGCGCGAGGCCAGCCCGACGCTGCTTCCGGTGCCGGGCATCGACCTGGACGGCTACCGGCACCAGCTGATCGAGCGGTTCGCCAACCCCGGCGTGCGGGACACCATCGCGCGGCTGTGCGCCGACACCTCCAACCGCATCCCGAACTGGTTGCTGCCGGTGGTGCGGACCCAGTTGGAGCGCGGCGGCGAGGTGACCCGCGCGGCCGCCATCGTGGCCAGCTGGGCCCGGTATGCCGAGGGGGTGGACGAGCAGGGCGAGCCGATCGAGGTGGTGGACCGGCTGGCGGACCGACTGGCGGCCGCCGCCCGGCGCTACCCGACCGACCCCGACGCCTTCGTCACCGATCCCGAACTGTTCGGTGCGCTGGGCCGGGACGAGCGGTTCCTGGTGCCGTACCGGGCGGCACTGGCGTCGCTGCACGACCGCGGCGCCCTGGCCACCCTCGCCGAACTGAACGGGCGGTGACGGGACGCGGATATCGGCGGTGACGGGACCCGGATACGCGCGGTGACGGGACGCGGATACGCGCGGTGACGGGACCGGGATGCGGCGCAGGGGCCGGACCCCGTGAAGGGATCCGGCCCCTGCGACCGTCGAGCACGCCGCGCGTGCGCCGCTGACTACCGGTAGTCGCGACCGATGTCGTAGTCGTCCAGCGGTACCGCCGCGCCGGTGGTGCTGCCGAAGGACTCGGCGCCGTAGTACCGGTCGTCGAACGACGGCAGCGAGTACACCGCCGCCCTGGCCTCCTCGGTGGGCTGCACCGTGATGTTGCGGTAGCGGTTGATCCCGGTGCCGGCCGGGATCAGCTTGCCGATGATCACGTTCTCCTTCAGGCCGACCAGCTTGTCCGACCGCGCGTTGATCGCCGCGTCGGTCAGCACCCGGGTGGTCTCCTGGAAGGAGGCCGCCGACAGCCACGAGTCGGTGGCCAGCGACGCCTTGGTGATGCCCATCAGCGCCGGCCGTCCGGCCGCCGCCTCGCCGCCCTCGGCCAGCACCGCGCGGTTGGCCGCCTCGAACTCACGCCGCTCGATCACCGCACCGGGCAGGAACTCCGTGGAGCCCGAGTCGATGATGGTGACCCGGCGCAGCATCTGCTGGACGATGACCTCGATGTGCTTGTCGTGGATCGACACACCCTGCGACCGGTACACCTCCTGGACCTCGTTGACCAGGTGCAGCTGGACCTTCCGCGGGCCCATGATGCGCAGCACCTCGTGCGGGTCCGGGTGGCCCTCCTGCAGCTGGAACCCGACCTCGACGTGGTCACCGTCCTCCAGCGGCCGCTCGACCCCGTCCACGGTGACCGTGGCCAGTCGCTTGGTCTTCTGCAGCTTGTCGTAGGCGATCTCGTCGCTGCCGTCGTCCGGCACGATGGTGATCTTGTAGAACTTGTCGTTGTCCTCGATCCGGATCCGCCCGGCCGCCTCCGCGATGGGCGCCTTGCCCTTCGGGATACGGGCCTCGAACAGCTCCTGCACACGCGGCAGACCCTGGGTGATGTCGTCCGAACCGGACGCCGACCCGGAGTGGAAGGTCCGCAACGTCAGCTGGGTACCGGGCTCGCCGATGGACTGCGCGGCCACGATGCCCACCGCCTCACCGACGTCCACCAGCTTGCCGGTGGCCAGCGAGCGGCCGTAGCAGACCGCGCAGGTGCCGATGGCGGCCTCGCAGGCCAGCACCGACCGGACCTTGACCGACCGCACCCCGGCCGCCAGCGCGGCTTCGATGTGCTCGGCGTGCAGGTCGGTGCCGGCGGTCGCCAGCACGGTGCCATCGGCGGTCACCATGTCCGTCGCCAGCGCCCTGGCCTCCACGGTGGTGTCCAGGTTGTCGGCCCGCACCCAGGCGCCGGCGGCATCGAGCACCGCGATGGGCAGTTCGATGCCGCGCTCGGTGCCGCAGTCCTCCTCGCGGACGATCACGTCCTGGGACACGTCCACCAGACGCCGGGTCAGGTAGCCGGCCTCCGCGGTGCGCAGCGCGGTGTCCGCCAGGCCCTTGCGCGCGGAGTGGGTGTTGATGAAGTACTCCAACACCGACAGGCCCTCGCGGAAGGAGGAACGGATCGGCCGCGGGATCTGCACACCCTTGGAGTTGGTGACGATGCCCTTCATGCCGGACAGCGACCGGACCTGGATCCAGGTCCCCGCGGCACCGGCGGCCACCAGCGTGTACACCGGGTTGTCTTTGGGGTAGGCGTCCTGGATCGCCTGCTCGATCTCCTTGGTGGCGTCCTCCCAGATGCGCACCAGTTCTCCGTTGCGCTCGTCGTAGGACACCGTGCCCCGCTGGTAGTTCTTCTCGACCTTCTCCACCTGCACCTCGTGGTCGGCCACGATGTGCGCCTTGGCCTCCGGGATCACCACGTCGCCGATGGCCACCGTCATGCCCGAGCGGGTCGCCCAGTAGAAGCCGGCCTCCTTCAGCTTGTCCAGCGTCTGCGCCACCACATACATCGGGTACTTCTCGGCCAGCTCGTTCACGATCGCGGCCTGCCGCTTCTTGGGCAACTCCTCGTTGATGAACTCGAAGCCGTCCGGCAGCAACTCGTTGAACAGCACCCGGCCCAGCGTGGTGTCTGCCACCCAGGGGTCGCCCTCGGTCCAGTCCTCCGGCAGCTTCTCCCGGTCGCCGCGGCCCGGGGCCACCCCGGTCAGCCGGATCTTCACCGGCGCCCGCAGATCGATCAGCTTGGCGTCCCGCGCCATGATCGCCTCGGCCGGCGAGGCGAACGCCAACCCGGCCCCCAGCGCGTTCTCGTCCCGCCCGCACAGGTAGTACAGGCCGGTCACCAGGTCCAGCGACGGCATCGCCAACGGCTTACCCGACGCCGGCGACAGGATGTTGTTGGACGACAGCATCAGGATCCGCGCCTCGGCCTGCGCCTCCGACGACAGCGGCAGGTGCACCGCCATCTGGTCGCCATCGAAGTCGGCGTTGAACGCCGCACACACCAGCGGGTGCAGCTGGATCGCCTTGCCCTCCACCAGCTGCGGCTCGAACGCCTGGATACCCAGCCGGTGCAGCGTGGGCGCCCGGTTCAGCAACACCGGGTGCGCCGCGATGACCTCCTCCAGCACGTCCCACACCTGCGGACGCTGCCGCTCCACCATCCGCTTGGCGGACTTGATGTTCTGCGCGTGGTTCAGGTCCACCAGCCGCTTCATCACGAACGGCTTGAACAGCTCCAGCGCCATCAGCTTGGGCAGGCCGCACTGGTGCAGCTTCAGCTGCGGGCCCACCACGATCACCGACCGGCCGGAGTAGTCCACCCGCTTGCCCAGCAGGTTCTGCCGGAACCGGCCCTGCTTGCCCTTGAGCAGATCGGACAGCGACTTCAGCGGCCGGTTGCCCGGACCCGTCACCGGCCGGCCGCGGCGGCCGTTGTCGAACAGCGCGTCGACGGCCTCCTGCAGCATCCGCTTCTCGTTGTTGACGATGATCTCCGGCGCGCCCAGGTCGATCAGCCGCTTCAACCGGTTGTTCCGGTTGATCACCCGGCGGTACAGGTCGTTCAGGTCGGACGTGGCGAACCGGCCGCCGTCCAGCTGCACCATCGGCCGTAGGTCCGGCGGGATCACCGGCACGCAGTCCAGCACCATGCCCAGCGGGGTGTTGGAGGTCTGCTGGAACGCCGCCACCACCTTCAACCGCTTGATGGCACGGATCTTGCGGGCCCCCCGGCCGGACCGGATGATCTCCCGCAGGTTCTCCGCCTCGGCCTCCACGTCGAAGTTCTGGATGATCTTCTGCAGCGCCTCGGCGCCCATGCCGCCGGCGAAGTACTCGCCGAACCGCTCCTCCAGGTCGCGGTAGATCGACTCGTCGACGATCAGGTCGCCAACCTTGAGCTTCTTGAAGGTGTCCATCAGCTCGTCCAGCCGGTCCAGCTGGCGCTGCGCGGCATCGCGCAGCTGGCGCAGCTCACGCTCGCCGCCGTCCCGCACCTTGCGGCGCGCGTCGGACTTGGCGCCCTGCGCCTCCAGCTCGGCCAGATCCGCCTCGAGCTTCTTGCTGCGCTCGTCGATGTCGTTGTCCCGGGCCTTGGCGATGTTGCCCTTCTCGACCTCGACCTCGGCCTCGATGGTGGGCAGGTCGTTGTGCCGCAGCTCGTCGTTGACCTCGGTGATCAGGTAGGCCGCGAAGTAGATGATCTTCTCGAGGTCCTTCGGGGCGATGTCCAGCAGGTAGCCCAGCCGGCTGGGCACGCCCTTGAAGTACCAGATGTGCGTCACCGGAGCGGCGAGCTCGATGTGCCCCATCCGCTCCCGGCGCACCTTCGCCCGGGTGACCTCAACGCCGCAGCGTTCGCAGATGATGCCCTTGAACCGCACCCGCTTGTACTTGCCGCAGGCGCACTCCCAGTCCCGGGTGGGACCGAAGATCTTCTCGCAGAACAGGCCGTCCTTCTCCGGCTTGAGGGTGCGGTAGTTGATCGTCTCGGGCTTCTTGACCTCGCCGTGCGACCAGGCGCGGATGTCGTCCGCGGTGGCCAGGCCAATACGCAACTCGTCGAAGAAGTTGACGTCGAGCACTTTGTATTCGTCCCTGTCTTTCGATTGAGCGGGTGGCTCCGCGCGGGGCGGGGCCGGGAGGGCCGGTTCCGCCGGCCGGGCCCGGATGGTTCCGTGCGGCCCGGCCGGCGGGGCCGTGTCAGTTCACCAGGTCGTCCACGGAGGGAGACTCGTTGCGGGACAGGTTGATGCCGAGGTTGGCCGCCGCGCGTTCCAGGTCGTCGTCGTCCGAGTCGCGCATCTCGATGGCCACGCCGTCGCTGGAGAGCACCTCCACGTTCAGGCACAGCGCCTGCAGTTCCTTCAGCAGCACCTTGAACGACTCCGGGATGCCCGGCTCGGGGATGTTCTCGCCCTTGACGATCGCCTCGTAGACCTTCACCCGGCCGACGATGTCGTCGCTCTTGATGGTGAGCAGTTCCTGCAGGGTGGAGGCCGCGCCGTAGGCCTGCATGGCCCAGCACTCCATCTCGCCGAACCGCTGCCCGCCGAACTGCGCCTTCCCGCCCAGCGGCTGCTGGGTGATCATCGAGTACGGCCCGGTGGCCCGGGCGTGGATCTTGTCGTCCACCAGGTGCAGCAGCTTGATGATGTACATGTAGCCGACCGACACCGGGTACGGGAACGGCTCGCCGGAGCGGCCGTCGTACAGCGTGGCCTTGCCGTCGCCACCCACCAGCCGGTGCTCCTCGCCGGTCTGCGGATCCACGCTCGGCGTCACGCTGCCCAGCAGCCCGAAGATCTCGTCCTCGGAGGCTCCGTCGAACACCGGGGTGGCGGTACGGGTGAACGGCGGCGCCTCGCGGGCGTCCTCCGCCAATCCGCTCGCCCACTCCGGAGCGCCGACGATCTTCCAGCCCTGGGCCGCCACCCACCCGAGGTGGGTCTCCATGATCTGGCCCAAGTTCATCCGCCGCGGCACGCCGTGCGGGTTCAGGATGATGTCGACCGGTGTGCCGTCCTCCAGGAACGGCATGTCCTCCACCGGCAGGATCTTGCCGATGACGCCCTTGTTGCCGTGCCGGCCGGCCAGCTTGTCGCCGTCCTGGATCTTGCGCTTCTGCGCCACGTACACCCGCACCAGGTGGTTCACACCCGGCGCCAGCTCGGCGCCCTCGTCGTCCCGGTGGAATTCCCGGATGCCGATGACCTTGCCGGTCTCGCCGTGCGGCACCTTCAGCGAGGTGTCGCGGACCTCGCGCGCCTTCTCACCGAAGATCGCGCGCAGCAGCCGCTCCTCCGGGGTCAGCTCGGTCTCGCCCTTGGGAGTGACCTTGCCGACCAGGATGTCGCCGTCCTGCACCTCGGCACCGATGCGGATGATGCCCCGCTCGTCGAGGTCGGCCAGCACCTCCTCGGACACGTTCGGGATGTCCCGGGTGATCTCCTCGGGGCCCAACTTGGTGTCCCGGGCGTCGATCTCGTGCTCCTCGATGTGGATCGAGGTCAGCACGTCGTCCTGCACGATGCGCTGGGACAGGATGATCGCGTCCTCGTAGTTGTGGCCCTCCCACGGCATGAACGCCACCAGCAGGTTCTTGCCCAGCGCCATCTCGCCGTTCTCGGTGCACGGACCGTCGGCGATGACCTGGCCGGCCTCCACCCGCTGGGCCTCGTCCACGATCGGACGCTGGTTGAAGCTGGTGCCCTGGTTGGAACGACGGAACTTGTTCAGCCGGTAGGTGCGCCGGCTGCCGTCGTCGTTCATCACCGAGATGTAGTCGGCGGTGGCCTCCTCGACCACACCGGCCTTCTCCGCGGTGACCACGTCACCGGCATCGACGGCGGCCCGCCGCTCCATGCCGGTGCCGACCAGCGGCGACTCGCTGCGCAGCAGCGGCACGCTCTGCCGCTGCATGTTGGCGCCCATCAGCGCCCGGTTGGCCTCGTCGTGCTCCAGGAACGGGATCATCGCGGTGGCCACCGAGACGATCTGCCGGCTGGAGACGTCCATGTAGTCCACCTGGTCCGGGGAGACCTGGTCGACGTCGCCGCCCTTGCGGCGC
>DASSTH010000217.1:0-4599 GCA_035708025.1 Nakamurella sp.
GGGCATACGCGCTCCAGGAGCGCGGGCTCGACACACTCGACGCGAACCTTCGGATCGGGCAGCCGGCCGACCGCCGCGACTATGGCATCGGCATGAGCATCCTCACCGATCTCGGCGTGCGACGCATGCGCTTGCTGACGAACAACCCCGCCAAGCGGGCCGGCCTGGAGGGCTACGGGCTGACGGTCGTCGGCCGGGTGCCGCTGCCGGTGTCGGTGAACCCGCACAACCTGCGGTACCTGACCACCAAGCGTGACGTGATGGGGCACCAGATCGACGGCCTGGGGACGGCATGATGGTGGTGGAGCGATCGGCGCCGCCATCCGTGGCGGCGGGCCGGCGGTGACGAACCATCGACGGTGACGCGCCCGCGCGGAGGGCAGGCCCTCCGGCGGCGCCGGGGCACTCCGCCACCGGATCGACGGGCGCGGGAGGTACGCGGTGAGCGGCGAGGGCAGTCCGGACCTGCAGGTTCCGGACGCTGCAGGGGTGCGGGTGGCGATCGTGGCCACCAGCTGGCACCGCGACATCGTCGACGCGTTGGTGGACAGCGCGCTGCGCATGGCCCGGCAGTCCGGGGCCGGGGAGCCGCTGGTGGTCCGCGTGCCGGGTGCGGTGGAACTGCCGGTGGTGGCGGCTCAGCTGGCCGGCACGTACGACGCGGTGGTCGCGTTGGGAGCGGTGATCCGCGGTGGCACGCCGCACTTCGAGTATGTCTGCGACGCGGTCACGGCCGGGCTGACCCGGGTCGCGCTGGACGCCGGTGTGCCGGTGGGCAACGGCGTACTGACCTGCGACACGGTGCAGCAGGCCCGTGAGCGCAGCGGTGGACCCGATTCGGTGGAGGACAAGGGCGGCCAGGCCATGGTCGCGGCGCTGTCCACCGCTCTGGTGCTACGCGACCTGCGCGCCCCGACCGGCGGGATGGGATTCCGGTGACCGGCCCGGCGCCCCGATCCGGCCGGCAGCGCGAGCGGCGGCTGCTGCAGGTACGACCCCGGCGGATCACCGTCTACGGCGCCATTGCGGCGACCGCCGTACTGGCCACCATGGTGGTCGTCGGCCTGCTGCTGCGCGGCGCGTCCGACGGCGTCCAGTTCCGGGTGGCCGACCAGGTCGGGCTGATCGGCATCGGGCTGGTGGGCGCGGGCGCGATCATGTTGGTCGCCCGGCCTCGGCTGCGCGCCGACGACACCGGGATGTGGGTGCGCAATGTGCTCGGGGAGACCTATTTCCCGTGGGCCGTGGTGCTGCGCATCGCCTTCCCGGAGGGCTCGCACTGGGCGCAACTGGTGCTCGCCGACGACGAGACACACCCGCTGATGGCGATCCAGGCGATGGACCGGGAGCGCGCGGTCGCCGCACTCCGGAGGGTGCGGGAGCTGCACGCCGCGCACGCCCCGGCGGTTCCGTCACCGTCCCCGGAGGCCCAGGAGCGGATCAGGCGTCGCGCGCAGGCACAGGCCGCCGCACAGGCCGCCCGCCCGCTCGGCCGGTTGGAACTGATCGACCGGGAGAAGGCGGCGCAACCGCCGCGCCGCCGCCGTAACCGGTGACGACAGGGCCGGGTGCAGGTCGCCCGGCCGGCCGCTGCTGGGGGGTCGTCCGCGGGCCCGGATGCATGTAGAATCGGTTGTTGCGACCAGCCTTGTCCGATCCCGGCGCATCGAGCGGCGGGACCGGACGAGGGAGCAAGCGGAGTTCCACTCCCACCCGAGCAGCCCAGGGCGGCCGGGTTCCGGTCCGCCGACCGTCGGACGGCCGGCGAGGCGCACACCGCCGACGGGTGGTTGCGTCGACCGTAGGGGCCCCGCGTGCTCGTGCCGCGGGGCCTTTGTTGTGTCCGGACGATCGGCCGGACATTCCCGGGCCCGGCGTCGCCGGTGGCACCCGATCCGACCAACAGGAGGACGTCAATCAGCATCGAACCGCGCATCAACGACAGGATCCGTGTTCCCGAGGTACGCCTGGTGGGAGCGGCCGGCGAGCAGATCGGGATCGTCCCGATCGGCGAGGCGCTCCGGCTGGCCCAGGACGCCGATCTCGACCTGGTCGAGGTCGCACCGGACGCCCGGCCCCCGGTCGCCAAGCTCATGGACTACGGCAAGTTCAAGTACGAGAGTGCGCAGAAGGCCCGCGAGGCCCGGCGGAACCAGGTCCTGACCGTCATCAAGGAGATGAAGCTCCGGCCGAAGATCGACGCCCACGACTACGAGACCAAGAAGGGTCACGTCGTGCGGTTCTTGAAGGCCGGCGACAAGGTCAAGGTCACCATCATGTTCCGCGGTCGCGAGCAGTCCCGGCCCGAACTCGGGTTTCGGCTGCTCCAGCGGCTGGCCAGCGATGTCGCCGACCTGGGCGTCATCGAGAGCGCGCCCAAGCAGGACGGCCGCAACATGATCATGGTGCTGGCGCCGCACAAGCAGGCGCGCACCCGGCAGACCCCGGTCGCCGCCCAGCAGCAGTAGGTACGTAGCAGAAAGTCTTCCGCCCCCGCCCGGCTCCCGGCCGGACGGCGGATGCGGATGCCCGGATCGATGTCCGGTCCGGGCGCACACCGTCCGGTCCCGCCACCCGCGGGGCCGGCATGATGCCGCCCGCACCGGGCGGCGCAGGAAGCGAGCGAGGAACTCATGCCCAAGAACAAGACCCACTCCGGGATCTCCAAGCGGGTCAGGGTGACCGGCGGCGGCAAGATCATGCACACCGGCTCCGGCAAGCGCCACAACCTGGAGAAGAAGCCGTCCCGGGTGACCCGTCGGATGACCGGCATGCGGGAGCTGTCGGCCAACGACGTGCCGCGCGTCAAGCGCATGCTCGGCATCTGATCGACCACAGTCCCCGCGGCGGTGCACCCCGCCGCCGCACCCCGATAGAAAGACAGGTGTCGACATGGCACGCGTGAAGAGGGGCGTCAACGCCCAGAAGAAGCGCCGCACCATCCTGGAGCACGCCTCCGGCTACCGCGGCCAGCGCTCCCGGCTGTACCGCAAGGCCAAGGAGCAGGTGCTGCACTCGCTGAACTACGCCTACAACGACCGGCGCAAGCGCAAGGGCGACTTCCGGCAGCTGTGGATCACCCGCATCAACGCCGCCGCCCGCGCCCACGGCATGACCTACAACCGCTTCGTGCAGGGCCTGCGAGTGGCCGGCGTGGAGGTCGACCGCAAGGTGCTGGCCGACATCGCGGTGCGCGACGAGGCCGCCTTCGCCGCCCTGGTCAAGATCGCCCGGGAGGCCGTGCCGTCGGTCGCCGACGGCGGGTCGCCGGACGCCGAGTCGGCCGCCTGACCCGCCCATTCCTTCCTGCGCGGACGCGATGTCGCCCGCCTCGACCACGCCTGATCATGGCGATCCCCGACCGGCAGTGCCCGTTCACAACCGAATGCCGGCGTCGGGATCGCCATGATCGGCGCCGGTTGACGATGCGAGACGGGGATCTGCCGTGACCGCAGCGGGCGACCCCGGAGTGCTGACCGAACGCTCGTCACGGATCGTCGGCGCCCACCGGCTGTTGCGCCGGTCCCGCCGGGAACAGACGGGCGAGTTCCTGGCGGAGGGCGCGCAGGCGGTGCGCGAGGCGGTCTCCGCCGAATCGGAACGTCCCGGCGCGGTGGTGCGCGAGCTCTACCTCACCGAGGCCGCGGGCGCCCGGCACACCGAACTGGTGCGTGCCGCGTTCGCCGCCGGGATCACCGTCACCCAGGTCACCGACCGGGCGGCGGCCGCACTGTCGGACACCGTCACGCCGCAGGGCCTGGTCGCCCGGTGCGCGCTTCCGGATTCCGACCCGGCGCTGTTGCTGGCCGGCCGGCCCACGCTGCTTGCCGTGCTGGTGCAGGCCGCCGACCCGGGCAACGCCGGCACCGTGGTGCGGCTGGCCGATGCGGCCGGTGCCGACGGGGTGATCATGGCCGGCGACGCCGTGGATCCGTTCGGCCCCAAAGCGGTCCGGGCATCGGCCGGCAGCGTCTTCCACCTGCCAGTGGTCCGCGCGGCCGACCCGCTGGCCCTGGTCGCCGATCTGACCGCCGCCGGGCTGTCGGTGCTGGCCACCACCACCTCGGCCGAACTGGATCTCGATGCCGCCGCCGCGAGCATCCTGGACCTGCCCACCGCGTGGCTGTTCGGTTCCGAGGCGCACGGCCTCCCCGCCGATGTGATCGCCGCCGCGGACGCCGCCGTGCGGGTGCCCATCCACGGCCGCGCGGAGTCGCTCAACCTGGCCACCGCCGCGGCCATCTGTCTGTACGCCAGCGCCTCCGCGCACCGGCGCAGTCGTTGACGGATTCATCAACTCGTATTGACACGCCGCGGTGTGACGCACCAGCATGACTGGAACCTTCAGCAACTCGTGTTGATCCCGCGGGCGCTTGCTCGCACTCATTCACGGAGGTAGAGCATGGGTCGGCCCTGGAAGTCAGCCGCCGCACTGATCGCTGCCGTCACCGCCGCGGCGGTCGCCATTCCCGTCGTCACGGCGGACGCCATGCGCGCGGCCACGACGGGCGCCGGTGCCAAGGCCGCGGCAGTCGCACCGGCTGACCGGACGGCCCTCGGCTGGCACGCCGCCTGGCGGACCGCCCCGCAGCCGCCGCT
>DASSTH010000218.1:0-2671 GCA_035708025.1 Nakamurella sp.
CGGCGTCCACGATCGCGTCGTGCACCGACCCGGTCAGGTGCGTGCGGTTGGTGCAGGCCGCCACCGCCGCCAGCGCCGGATCCATGCCGTCCCGGCCGTCGTGCACGATGCCGTCGATGTCCACCGCGACGATGTCGGCCGGTTCCTGCAGGCACAGCAGCCGGATGATCGCGTTGCCGGCCGCGCCCACGCCGCAGACCACGATCCGGCAGTCGCCGATCTTCTTGTCCACCGCGCGCAATGCGTTGCGCAGCGCGGCGATCACCACGATCGCGGTGCCGTGCTGGTCGTCGTGGAACACCGGGATGTCCAGCTTCTGCCGCAGCCGGGCCTCGATCTCGAAGCACCGCGGCGCCGCGATGTCCTCCAGGTTGATGCCGCCGTACACCGGGGCGATCACCTCGACGGTGCGGATGATCTCTTCGGTGTCCGTGGTGTCCAGGCACACCGGCCAGGCATCCACCCCGGCGAACCGCTTGAACAGCGCGGCCTTTCCCTCCATCACGGGAAGCGCGGCGCGCGGCCCGACGTTGCCCAGGCCCAGCACCGCGGTGCCGTCGGTCACCACGGCGACGGTGTTGCGCTTGATGGTCAGTCGCCGGGCATCCTCCGGATTGGCCGCGATCGCCATGCTCACCCGGGCGACGCCGGGGGTGTACGCGCGGGACAGGTCGTCACGATTGCGCAGCGGCACCTTGCTGGCTATCTCGATCTTGCCGCCCAGGTGCATCAGGAAGGTGCGGTCGGAGACCTTGTGCACGTGCACGCCGTCCAGCGCGTTGACCGCCGCCGTGATCTGTTCGGCGTGGGTGGAGGACAGCGCGTTCGCCGACAGGTCGACGACCATCCCGGTCGAGGTGGACTCGACCACGTCGAAGGCGGTGATCACGCCGCCGGCCCGGCCCACCGCGCTGGCCAGCTCGCCCGCCGCGGACGCGGAGGGCGGGGCCGCGATCCGCATGGTGATCGAGTAGCCGGGTCCGGGCACGGGCATGGTGATGGGACTCCTCTCGCCGCGCGCGTCGCGCGGGCCGTGCTCGGATGGTAGTTCAGCCGCCCGGGGGCGGTCAGCGGCCCGGCGGCTGGTCGACGTCGGCGCCGCCGGCCAGGTCCGAGCAGTCCACGACGGTGACGGTGTGCCGGGCCAGGTAGTCCCGGGCGCCGCGGTCGCCGGTCGCCGCCGCGAGCACCCCGGGGATGTGCTCGGCGCCGATCAGCACCGGGTGCCCGGGGGCGCCGCGGTAGCCGGCCCTGATCAGCGCGCCGCGGGCCGCCGCCCGGTCCCCGGCCGTGCCGACCACCCGGCGCACGGCGGCGGCGGGCACGTCGGGCAGGTCGACCAGCATCACCACGGCGGCATCCACCTCGCGGTCCAGGGCGCTCAGGCCGGCGGACAGGCTCGAGCCCATGCCGGAGCCGTGGTCCGGGTTGCGCACCACCGTCACGTCGTCCGGCAGCAGCTGGGTCACCCGGTCGGCGGCGGCACCGACCACCACGACCCGCCGCGGCAGGCCGTCCAGGGTCTGCAGCGCCCGCAGCACCCAGGGACCGTCGCCGGTATCCACCAGCGCCTTCGGGAAGCCGAACCGGCGGCCCGAACCGGCGGCCAGCAGCAGGCCGGCGATCGTCGGCGGCGGGCCGGGCGCCGCCCGGTCTTCGCTCAGCGGTTGATCGCCGTCTGCGGATGCACGTACGGCAACTCGTCCGGGTCGATCGGGAACGTCAAGTCGCCGAACGGGGACAGCGAGCCTTGCCGGTCGGCGACCAGTTCGGTGACCGGGTGGTCGTCCGGGCCGTGCTCCGGCCAGGTCGGGTCGGTGCCCTTGGTCCTCTTCGGGGTGCGGGCCACAGTTCCTCCTACAAGGAGCCGGGGCGCACAGCGCCCAGCCTTCTGTCGTTGTCGATCGCGGTGCACCGGCACGGCAGCGCGGTACACGTGCGCTCACCTCCATCCTGACCGATCCACCGACGGGCCTCAACAGCGGCACACCGTCATGCACCGGCGCTACTCGGCAAGCCGGCGCCGGACCGCCTGCCGATACGGTGGATCCGATGCCCTCCACGCTGGATTGGCTGCGCGGTCGCACCGACGCGCAACTAGCCGAGCTGCTCGCTGCCCGGCCGGATCTGCTCGTCCCGGCGCCGGGCAGCCTGGAGGCGCTGGCCCGCCGGCTGGAGTCGCCCACCACCGCCCGCCGCGCGCTGGAACGGCTGGACGCGTTCGAACTGCAGGTGCTGCACGCCCTGCTCCTGCTCGAGGCCACCAAGCACGCCGCCCCGGCCGCGGAGATCACCCAGTTCCTCGGTGGCCCGGCCGGTGTGGACGACGTCGTCCGGGCCGCCGAGCACCTGCAGACCCTCGCTCTGGTGCGCGGTGAGCACGGCGGTGACGCGACGGCGGGGCGGAACACCAACGGCGAACGGACCGCCCGCCGGAAGGGCCTCGGTGACGGGGCGACCCGGGATCCCGCGTACCGGATCATCGCGGCGGCCCGGGATGCGCTGGGCGGCTACCCGGCGGGTCTCGGACCGGCCACCGGGCTGACGGCGGAGCAGGTGGATGCGGCCCTGCACTCCGCCGACCCCGCGGGGCGGGCGCTGCTGGAGCGGTTGGTGCCCGGACCACCCGTGGGCACCGTCGATCCGGGATCCCCGCACGCCGACGCGATCG
>DASSTH010000219.1:0-2662 GCA_035708025.1 Nakamurella sp.
TGCAGCGCGTCCCGGTCGCCGGTGCAGATCCGCACCGCCATGCCGTCCGCCCTGGCCTGGGTGGTGAGCGTGGCGATGATGTCGTCCGCCTCGTACTCGTCCACCGCCAGGGTGGGGATGCGCAGCGCGGCCAGCACGTCCTTGAGCAGCTCGACCTGGCCGCCGAACTCGGCCGGGGAGGTGCTGCGCTGTGCCTTGTACTCCGGGTACTCGGCCGATCGCCAGGTCTTGCGGGAGACGTCGAAGGCGACCGCGATGTGCGTGGGCCGCTCGTCCCGCAGCAGGTTGATCAGCATGGAGGTGAAGCCGTACACCGCGTTGGTGGCCTGGCCGGTGGTGGTGGAGAACCGGTCGGCGGGCAGCGCGAAGAAGGCCCGGTAAGCCAGCGAGTGACCATCCAGCAGGAGCAGTACCGGAGCGTCGGCCGGGCCCGCGTACGGCGCGGCGGACGGCTGCGTCCCGGCGCTCCCGGGGTCGGTGACGGTGTCCCCCTGGGTGCCGGTGTTCTGCTGGGTGCCGGTGACCGTGTCGGTAACGGTGTCGCTGATGGTGCCCACGGGCCGAGTCTAGGGTCAGCATCCGACAGGCCCACCGGCCGAGCGGTGGCGCCGAGCGACTACGGGAGCACCTCGATGACCGACCAGCAGGCACTCGCGGACACGCCGCCGGAATGGACGGACATCAGCACGGTGCCGATCGGCGAGTTGGCCCGGCGTTGTGGCGTACAGCTGACCGAATGCACGCCGGAGCGGGTGGCGGCCAGCATGCCGGTGGAGGGCAACCGGCAGCCGTTCGGGCTGCTGCACGGCGGAGCCAGCGCCATGCTGGCGGAGACCATCGGCTCGGTGCACGCCACCATGCTGGCCGGGCCCGGCCGGGTGGCGGTCGGGGTGGAACTGAACTGCACGCACCACCGGCCGGCGACCTCCGGGCTGGTGACGGCCGTCAGCATCCCGCTGCACGTGGGGCGGACGGTGACGACCCTGCATATTGACATCCGGGACGAATCGGGCCGCCCGCTGTGCACCGCGCGGCTGACCTGCATGGCGCGCACCGCCGCGGCGCCCGCAGGCCCACCCGCTGGATCGCCGCAGGACAAGGGCGGCGACACGACCAGGTAACAGGTCGGTCACGCGGGCCTGCTCGCCGAGATGGGGTCTACTACGCTCAGCACATCCGTCCCCTGCCGGCCATGCCGCGCTTGGGCTGCGGCGCGCGCCGCACACCCTCCGCGTGGTCGGGTCGGCCCATTTCGATCGGAGTACGTATGCGTAGAGGTAAGTGGACCGCCGTCGCTGCCATGGCAGCGGCCGTGGCCATGGTGACCGCGGCGTGCGGCAGCAACAACAACGCCGGGGAAGGCGGCAGCACGACGCCAGCTGCGTCCAGCAGTTCGGTACCGGCCACATCGTCTGTCGCCAGCAGCGAGAGCAGCCCGGCGAGCGAGTCGGCGTCGGGCAGCGCGAGCGGGTCCGCCAGCGAGTCGGCGTCGGCCAGCGAGACCGCATCGGCCAGCGAGACCGCATCGGCCAGCGAGACCGGCGGCGCCAGCGGCCAAGCGTTCCAGTTCGGCTACGTCCTGCCCGAGACCGGCGACCTGGCCTACCTTGGCCCGCCGCAGATCGAGGCCATGAAGTACGCCATCAAGCTGATCAACGACGCCGGCGGCATCAACGGCGCCCAAGTGCCGGCCCCGATGGCCGGTGACGAGGCCAACGACGCGGCGCTCGCCGCCCAGGCCGCCACCAAGGAGATCAACGCCCACGTCAACGCCATCATCGGCGCCGCCGCCACCGGCATGACGATGGCCATCATCGACAAGGTCACCTCGGCCGGCATCGCGCAGTGCTCCGGCTCCAACACCGGCGTCATCCTGACCGACTACAAGGGCAAGAACGGTCTGTACTTCCGCACCGCTCCGTCCGACGCCCTGCAGGGTCCGGTGCTGGGCAACCAGATCGTGTCCGACGGGCACAGCCGGGTCGCGATCATGGCCCGTGGTGACGACTACGGCAAGGGCCTGGCCCAGGCCACCGCGGACGCCATCACGGCGGCCGGTGGATCGGTCGTCTACAACGAGGCCTACGACCCGAAGACCACCGACTTCTCCGGCATCGTGCAAAAGGTCAAGGCGGCCAACCCCGACGCCATCGTCACCATCTCCTTCGACGAGGGCTGGCAGCTGCTGAAGGGCCTGTTCGCCGCCGGTCTGACCCCCGACAAGGTCGGCGTCTACGGCGCGGATGGCATGTCCAGCACCACCGCGCCGGCGGACAACTTCAAGTCCGACCCGGGCATCGTGGACGGCATGAAGGGCACCGCGCCCGCGTCGGTGGACAACCCGGACTTCATCAAGGCGCTGCAGGACTTCGCGCCCAGCCTGAAGGAGAACCAGTTCGCACCGCAGGTCTTCGACTGCGTGAACATCTTCGCGCTGGCCGCCGATCAGGCGAAGTCCAACGACGCCAAGGTCTGGTCGAAGGAAGTCGTCAACGTCACCAAGGACGGCACGGAGTGCAAGACCTACGCCGACTGCAAGCAGTTGATCGACAAGGGTGAGGACATCCACTACGTCGGCGCGTCCGGCGACCTGTCCTTCACCTCGCACGGTGAGCCCGGCAAGGCAACCATCCAGATCTACGAGTACAGCGACGGCGGGAAG
>DASSTH010000220.1:0-9813 GCA_035708025.1 Nakamurella sp.
TTGCCGGGCATCAGCGCACCACCGACAGCGCACTCGTGCAGGATGCGGAACAGCTGGAAGGGGTCCGCCGCCCCGACCATCAGGTCGTCGTCGGCGTAGAACCGCGAGTTGAAGTCGAAGGCACCGAGTTTCCCGGCTCGCAGCAGGAACGCCACGATGAACTCGATGTTGGTTCCTGGTGCGTGGTGTCCGGTGTCCACGCAGACCTTGGCCCGGTCCCCCAGTTGGACGCAGTGCGCGAAGGCGGTGCCCCAGTCCGGCACATCGGTGCTGTAGAAGGCGGGTTCGAACAGTTTGTACTCCAGGATCAGCCGCTGGTCGGGGCCGAGGCGTTGGTAGACCTCCGCGAGCGCCTCGGCCAGCCGGTCCTGGCGACCACGGATGGAGTCCTGTCCCGGGTAGTTGGTGCCGTCGGAGAACCACAGTTTCAGATCGCGGGAGCCGGTCTGGTCCATGATGTCGACGCACTCCAGCAGGTGGCCGACGGCCTTGCGGCGGATGGCGGAGGCCGGATTGGTGACCGAGCCCAGCATGTAGTCGTTGTCCTGGAACACGTTGGCGTTGATCGTGCCCAGCGCGATCCCGTGATCGTGGGCGGCCGCGGCGAGCGCGCCATAGTCGTCCACCCGGTCCCAGGGGATGTGCAGCGCCACCGTGGGGGCGACCCCGGTGTGCGCATGCACCTGAGCGGCGTCGGCGATCTTCTCGTACGGATCGCGGGGCACGCCGGCCTGCGGGAAGACCTTGAACCTGGTTCCCGAGTTGCCGAACGCCCAGGACGGCAGCTCGATCCGCTGTGCGGCGAGGATCGCCGTGACCTCATCCCGGTTCATCGGTCCTCGTCCCTCTCATGCTGGTCGACTCCGATCGCCGGCGCGGCCCGATCCGTCGCCGGGTGCCACCTGCGTCACCGTGGTGCCGGTCAGGTCGGCCAGCGCCCGGATGTCCTCGGCCAGGTGACCGGTCGCCAATGCCCAGTGATGCGAGATGCCGGACGCGCTCCAGGCATCGGTCCATTCCCCGGGGTCGCAGCCGAAGTCGACCCGCGAGGTGGTGTTACCGATCCGTAGCAGCGGACCGGGCACCACCCTGCCCTCGGACACCACGAACGTGTACCGGCCGTCCGGTTGTTGCGCGATCCCGATCACCGTCACCGGACCTGGGCGTACCGTCAACTCCACCGACACACCCCAGCCGCGCTTGCCGTGGTACACGCCGAGCCCGCGCAGTGACGGGAGTGCGTCGCTGAGCGTCAGGTGTGCGGGGCCGTCGTGTCCCATCTCGACCACATCGTCGCGGAAGTTGAGCGCCTGCAGCTCGGTGAACGACCCGCCGCCACCCAGCCGGTCGGCGATCAGCATGGCCAGCGAGGTCCGCAGTTCGTACTCCCCGGCCGCGGGAAGCCCGCGCGCGGTCAGCAGCGACGCTCCCAGGATCATCCCGGCGCCCAGCCGTTCGTGCACGTCACCGTCGAGTCCGCGGTGGTAGTAGGCCAGGCTGTACAGGTCGAAGTCCTCGACCAGCCGGTCCAGTCCGAGGGATACCTTGGCGGCCCAGCGGAAGTCCTCGTCCTGCACGCTGGGCCGCACATCGAACAGCGCCGCGGCCAGCGCCATCCGGCGGTCCACGTCGGAGTCCGACACCCGCTCCACCCGAACCCGCAGATCGTCGAACTCCAGCACTTCCACATGGCCGCCGAAATTGGTACTGACCAGGGTGAGATCGGTCGACACGTCGAGCATTCCGGGGTACAGGTGGCCCATCAGCCCGTGCCGCGCGTGGCGCAACGAGGCAGCGATGCCGGCCGCCCGCACCCATCGAGCGATGCGATCCCAGGCCCGCTCGTCCTCCAGGTGACCGGACACCGAGCGGAACCGGATCCCCGCGCGACGGAACGTGTTGGCCATCTCCGGCAGCGGGCACGCCCCGCAGTAGGCCAGCCACTGCCCGGTGTCGAAGGTGGCGTGGTCCATCGCCTCGGTGGGCTGCAGGTTGATCAGCAGCGCCGGTGCGCCGCTGCGTTGTGCGATCGGCAGCATCATCGACGCCGTCAGGTAGGTGGCCAGGAACCCGACGATGATGTCGCATCCCTCGCGGCGCAACGCCTCCGCGGCGACCGCTCCCTCGGCGGCGTCGGAGATGAACCCCGCGTCCACCACCTCACAGCCCAGCGCCCGCATCCGCTGCGCCACCCGGGACGCGGATCCGCGCAGCTGCGGCAGCAGGTCGGGGAACTGCGGCCAGTACGCGCCCAGACCACCGCCGACCAGCCCGACCTTGGGGACGTGCCGGGGCCGGATCGCCGGCAGGTCGTCGGCTCCCGGCAGGGTGGGTTCCGGCCCCGGCGGTCCCGTCATCGCTGGTCCGCCTGCGCCGCCGCCAGTTGCTCGTCCAGGTTGAAGATTTCCTCGAGCAGCTCGAACCCCTCGTCGGCCGGCGTGCCGTCCAGCCCGACGAAGTACCTGGCCATCTTGCGCTGCCAGCGGGCGTTGACCTCGGTGCGCGCCATGGCCCGCTGCGCGGCGGCCAGGTCGTCCGATTCCAGGTATCCGATGACGGTGCCGTCCGGTGCCGCGAAGATCGAGTAGTGGCTCCAGCCCGACTCGGCCAGCGCCCGTAGCATCTCCGGCCACACCGCGGAGTGCCGGGCCGCGTACTCCGTCAGCAGATCCGGACGGACGCGCAGCCGGAAGCAGTACCGCCGCATGCTCTCTCCCGTCCTGCACGCCCGTCCCATCGGACCACCGCACCACCGATCGGTCCTCGGCGACGCGAGCACGAGCCGGTGGCTCAGCTCATCCGCACGAGGGTGGCGGCACCCTGCTGCAGGTTCAGTGTCCCGCCGCCGGCGACCCACGTCGAGTCGGCCGGGCGGAAGACCTCCACATCGTGGACGGCGTTGCCGAAGGACAACCGGACCTGGCCCGCCTCGGTGCGCGAGTAGTTGACCACCAGTGCCAACGCCCTGCCCTGGCCGTCGGTGAACCGGCCCAGCACGACGCCCGATCCGTCCACCGCCGCGAGGTAGGCGTCCGGCTGGAACGGATCGAGCCCGGACGGCGGTGACGACACGCCGCTGGCCTGCACGCCGGCCGAGGTGAGGCCCAGCATCTGCGCGCCGATCGGCGCCAGGTACTTGGTGTTCACCTGACGGGCCGCGGCATACACCGGGGTCTTGCGGCCGTCCACCGTGATCAGCCCGTCGTGGAAGCCCTCCCCCCGTGCCGGATCGGGCGTCCAGTAGGTGAAGTACTGGATCCCGGTGCAGCCGAAGGCCAGGCTCACGTTGATCTGCCAGAGCAGGTCCGCCCGGGTGGGAACGTCGTGGCCGTTGTACCCGACGCTCTGGATGTAGGTCCAGGAGCGCAGTCCGTGCGCCAGGGCGGCCGCCCGCACCTGGGCCCAGTTCGCGAAGTACCCGGTGTCCGTGCGGCCGTCGGACAGGATCGGATACCGGTCGAAGGAGATCACCGGTGTGTTCAGCTTCTGTGCCGCGGCCTGGTAGCCGTCGCCGAAGCCGGGAAGCAGGTTGACGAAGGCCAACTGGTCCGGGTAGGCGGCGTTGACCAGGTCCACCACGGTCGCGAGGTCGTCCAGCTTGCCCACGCCCGGCTCGTCGTAGACCTCCAGACCGGCGAAGGACGGATAGCCGGAGCCCGCGGGCAGTGTCCAGGCGTTCAACGTCCCGGAGAAGTCGTCGGCGAACAACCTGCTGCCGCCCGGCGCCGTCACCACCACATTGTCGAAGTAGGCCGATTCCCCTCCCGCCTCGCGGAATCCGATGGTGCCCGTGGCATAGGTGCCGTCGGTGGTGGTGTCGACCACCTCACCGTCGATGGACGTGGTGAAGGTGGAACCGGAGACCACCGTCTGCACGTGGTAGGTCTGGCCCGGCTGGAGTTGGTATGGCAGCGGGACCTCCACCAGCGCGGCCACGCCACCGCCGACGAAGGTCACCTTCTTCAGGACCGCGTTGCCGTCGTGGCCCTGGGTGGACAGCAGCCAGACGTAGGCGTTCTGCTCGTCCTGCATCCGGAACGCCCAGCCTGCCTGGGCGTACCCACCGGCACCGGTCGGCAGCGGCTGGGTGTCGAAGGCCAACGTGTAGTCGCGCCAGCCGGATCCCGCGGTGACCGACCCGATAGACCCGTTCCCGGTGCCGCGGCTGACGTAGAGCCGACCGTCGTCGATCTGCCACCACGGGGTGTACCGGCCGACGATCTCGTTCACCTTCTGCCGGGCCTCGTCGGTGCTGAGGGTGAACGATCCGCCGTCATCGGAGATCGCGAACTGATGGGTGAGCCAGCGCATGTCGGCGTCGTCCACCAACACCTGGATCCCGGCCTGCGCGGCCACCTTGAGCATCCAGGTGGAGATCTGCCAGTCGGCGTAGGTGTAGTTGCCACCGTGCACGAAGGTGAAGCCGGCGTCGGCGATCTCGCGGTAGCGCTCGACGGTGGTCTGCAGTGGCGGCGGCGGCCAGAACAACCCGATCGGGAACTTGCTGCTGGACAGGATCGGCCCGCCCGTGGCGGCGGCCGCCCCCGGCGCGGCCGCCGCCATGCGTGATCCGGCCGCCCTGGTGGCGGATGCACCGGCCGGCCGGCGTGGAACGGCGGCCGCCGCCGGCAACGCGGACAGGCCGGCTCCGGCCACCGCGGCGCCACCCGCCAGCCCGGCGAAGCGGAAGAAGTCCTTGCGGCTGAATCCGTTCGGTGATGGCGTTGCAGTCATGTGCTCCTCCGTCGGTCGATGCGGCCCCACGGGGTCTGCGAGGCTCTGCTGGGTGATGGGCGGCCCGATGCGCTTCCGATGGCGCTGATTCCTGCCGCGGTGGCGGCCAACCGCTGTGCGGTACGTGCCGGGTCGATCCGGCACACCGCCAGGTACAACAACTCCACCGCGGCCAGCTCGGCGTGCCGCGAGGCCAGCGGTCCGCCCAGGAATGTGGTCTCCTCGGTGACGGTCAACAGCACGTGGTCGGCGAGCCGGCCGATCGCCGATGCCTCCGCGCCGGTGACGGCCACCGTGGTCGCGCCGTTCTCGGCGGCGATGCCAAGCATCTGCAGCGTGTGTGCGGTCTCGCCGGAGTGCGAGATGGCGATCGCGACATCGCCTGGGCCGAGCAGGCAGGCGGCCGTCACCCCGGCATGCTCGTCGGAGAACACCCGCGACTTCACCCCGATCCGGTGCAGCCGCAGATCGAGCTCCATCGCCATCACGGCGCTGCCGCTGACTCCGAAGATGTCCACGGTGGGCGCCCGGGCGATCGCCGCGGCGGCCGCCTCCACCACGTCGGCGGGCAATCCGTCCAGTGTGGCGTGCACCGCCCGTGCCTGTGCCACCGCAAGGGTTTTGGCGATCAGCGGCAACGGGTCGGTGGGAGCGAAGTCGCGCCCGATATCGGTGTCCCAGGTGCCGCGGGCGGCCCCGGCCACCTCGGCGGTGACGGCGATGCGAAGTTCCCGGAAGCCGTCCAGTCCGAGCCGGCGGCACAGCCGGGACACCGACCCGACCGAGGTTCCCGCGGCCGCCGCCAGCTCCTCGATGGTGCCGCGCACGCTGCGTTCCGGTTCGGCGAGCAACAGATCGGCGGTGCGGCGCAGCGATTCGGGCAACTCCGGACGCATCCGCCGCAGCGACGCCAGCACCGCCGGCGGGCGCCCGGCCGCATCCCCGATCATGGAAGGAATTCTCTGCTGAGGCGCGAAGCGACGGCAAGGCTGGAAGAATTTTCAACCCTTTCGGCGGGCGCCTCCATCACCCTCCGCCGCGATCGATTGGGACAATAAGGTCGCCACCGGACGGCGGGTTTCAAATCGTCGATGATCGGTCGGCAGCCGCCTGACGGCGGCGGTTACGGTCCGTCATGGCACCCCGGCGACCGGAGCGGCGACCGGCTCGAACTGCGCTATTGCCGTTGACAGTGGGCGAGCGCCCACTATAGTGGGCGGGTGTCCACGGGCGCGGTGAGCGGACGGCCGGCCGGCCCCGAGGGCGGCGTGTGGCCGGAGCGGAGCCACCCCACGGCAGGAGCCTCACCGGATGAAAACTGACACTCTCGCAACGGATCGCGACCCGATCGCGTTCGACCGCACCCCCATGGTGGGGCTGTTGGACGTGCCGGTGCGGTACGACCTCGCGGAGAGCACCTGCCCCGCGCTGCGCCTGGACGAGATCACCGGCTGGGACGACATCCGCGGCCTCAGCCTGGACTACGGGTACGTGCAGGGCAGCCCGTCGCTGCGCAGCCGGATCGCCGAGGACCACGGTGCCGATCCGCAGGACGTCATCCTTACCGCGGGGTCGGCCGGTGCCATGCGGCTGATCGCCCAGGACCGGTGCCACGGTCGCACGCTCCTGCTGACCCCGTGCTATCCGCCCGCCCGTGTGGTGCCGGAGGGCCTCGGGTCCGCGATCGACCGGGTCGCGTTGCGTTTCGACGACGGTTATCGGATGCCGGTCGACCGGATCGCCGACGCGCTGACGCCGCAGACCACCCTGGTGTCTGTCGCCTCGCCGCAGAACCCCTCCGGGATCCGGTTCCAGCCCGGGGAATTCACCGATCTGCTGGCCGCCATGGCCGACCGGTCACCGGACGCCGTGCTGCTGGTCGACGAGACCTACCGGGCCTCCAGCTACGGCGACGCCCCGATTCCGGAGTCGGTCGCCGCGATGTCCCCGCGGGTGGTTGCCTGCTCCTCCGTCAGCAAGGCGCACGGCGCACCGGGCCTTCGTCTCGGTTGGCTGGTGGTCACCGATCATGCGCTGCGCGACCGGTTGCGCAACGCCAAGTTCGCCGGCGAGGTCGCCTCGCCCAGCATCGACGAACTGCTCGCCGACCGGCTGCTGGCACGGCGGCAGGTGGTGCTCCGCCCGCGCGCGGAGTTCCTGGCCGAGCAGCTGGCGGAACTGGTCCGGTGGGCCGACGGCCGGCCCATCGAGTTGCTGCGCCCGGACGGCGGCGCGCTGTGCTGCCTGCGACTGCCGGCCGCGCAGTTCGGGGAGGCCGCGGTCCGCGCCTTCTACGCGGAACTCGCCGAACGCCAGACCCGCGTGGCACCGGGATCGTGGTTCGGCGAGGACGACCGGGTCTTCCGGCTCGGCTTCGGGCACCTGGACGCCGCGGACTTCACCGAAGCGCTGGCCCGGCTGGGTGAGGCGCTGAGCCACTCCCGGGGCCGGTGACATGCCGGCGACATCCATGCTGCCGTTCGTCGCCGCGGTCGTGCTGATGTGGCTCTCCCCCGGGCCGGCGATGACCGTGCTGTTGCGCACGGCGACCGTGCGCGGGCTGTCCCATGCCGTCGCGACCACGGTGGGCCTGGAGATCGGCCTGTACTTCTGGGCGATCGCGGCCGCGGCCGGTGCCGCGGCCTTGGTGGCGGCCTCCGAGGTCTCGTCGTGCTGCGGGTGGGCGGTGCGGTCGTGTTGATCCTGTTGGGCATCAAGGCCTGGCGGTCGGCGTCCCGGGCTTACGGACGCGAGCCGTCCGTCACCGGGCAAGGGGGCAGGGCGAAGGCTTTCGGGAACGGATTGCTGGTTCAACTGGCCAATCCCAAGACCGCGACCCTGTTGATCGCGTTCTACCCGCAGTTCGTGCCGTCCGGGCGTCCCCTGCTCGCCACCACCGCGGAGCTCGCGCTGCTGCAGGTGATGATCGAGTCGGTGCTGTACCTGGCAGTGGCGATCGCCGTTTCCCGGGCCGGTGCCTGGTTCCGGCGACCGGCCATTCGGCGGCGGCTCGAGGCGGTCAGCGGGACCGTGCTGATCGGTCTCGGTATCAGGGTGGCCGTGCTGTCACGGTGACGGGCCGACCAACCGCCGGCCCGATCCCCAGGGCGCCAGGGCCTCCGGGGCGTCGGGCACCACCCAAACGTCGCGGACGGCGTGCGGTCAGCAGCCGCCGCGGATGGCCACCCGATCCAGCGCGTCGACCAGATCCGCGACCAGGTCCTGCAACGCCTCCAAACCGACCGACAGCCGCAGCAACCCGTCACCGATGCCGGCCACGGCGCGCGCGTGCGGACTCATGGAGGCGTGGGTCATGGTCGCCGGATGCGCGATCAGGCTTTCGGTGCCGCCGAGGGACTCGGCCAGGCAGAAGACCCGCAGATCGGACAGGAACGCGCGGACCGCCCGTTCTCCACCCCGCAATTCGATCGACAGCATCGCCCCGAACCCGTCCTGCTGGGCCGCAGCCAGGTCGTGCCCCGGATGATCTGCCAACCCCGGGTAGTGCACGGCGGCCAGTGCCGGATGCGCACTGATGGCCTCGACAATCCCGGCGGCGTTCTCCTCGTGCGTGCGCATGCGGGCGGGCAGGGTGCGCAGGCCGCGCAGCGTCAGGTAACTGTCGAACGGGCTACCGGTCAGGCCGAGGGTGTTGGACCAGGTCGTGAACAGCGTGTGCAGTTCCTGGGACGCGGAGACCACAGCCCCACCGACCACGTCGCTGTGGCCGTTGATGTACTTCGTCGTGGAATGCACCACGACATCGGCGCCCAACTCGATGGGGCGCTGCAGGATCGGCGACAGGAAGGTGTTGTCCGCCACGACGATCGCCCCCGCTGCGTGCGCCCGCCGCGCGACGGCACGCACGTCCGTCACCCGTAACAACGGATTCGAAGGGGTCTCCACCCACACCACGGCCGGAGCGGGATCGGCGCGCAATACCTCGGAAAGCGCGTGCTCGTCTCGGAAGTCGACCGTGGCGACGGTGAACTGCCCGCGGGCGGCGAGCGAATCGAACAGCCGCCAACTGCCCCCGTAACAGTCGTGCGGCACCACGATGGTCTGCCCTGGACGGAGCAAGGCGGTGACGCACAGCGTGACGGCGCTCATCCCGGTGGAGGTGATCACACCGCCGTAACCGCCCTCCAGTGTCGCCAGGGCCTCGCCCAGCAGGTCGCGGGTCGGGTTTCCGCTGCGCGAGTAGTCGTACCGGCGCGCCGTGCCGAATTCGGCGAAGCTGAAGGTGCTGGACAGGTACAGCGGCGGAATGATCGATCCCTCCGCGGGATCGGAGTCGATCCCTACCCTGATCGCGCGGGTCAATCGGGACAGCGTCCTGCTGGGCTCCGGCGCAGCATCTCCGTCACGGACGGAGGCGTCCAGCGACATCACGGCGGACGAGTTGGTCATGTGGTCTCTCGCCTTCCCCAGGGTCTGGGCACGCCGCGCCTGCAGCACCCCGGAAGGCTGAGCCGCTCCTCGGCGGCCGTGGGCCGTCGACGAGCCTCCATCTTCCGGCGATCACCAATCGTGACGCCGCAGGACTTGGCACCGTTCCCACGGATTGCTCCGTGGTTGGCTGCCCCGGCGTCAACGGGCCTGTCCCTCGGCCGGTCTTGATGGAATCGCTCCGAAGTATAGCCAGCGCCACCGGCGTGCTGACAACCCCCGCCAGGGCGGTTCGGCGGTATCGCGAGCCCGCGTCGGTCCTGGAGTAGTGCCGGATCGGCCCGAACTGGCCATCGCGCACCTGCCCATGGCGCCGATCAGCTCGGCAGAACGAGGACGCAAACGGCGGGCCGGGTCGCGACGCTGCGCGACCGGCTTCTGCGTCCTTGATCCGGTGCGCCAGGGCGTAAGTGAAAGGCCCGCTGTCCTGGGGTTCCCCAGGTCAGCGGGCCTTCCGTTGGTAGCGGGGGCAGGATTCGAACCTGCGACCTCTGGGTTATGAGCCCAGCGAGCTACCGAGCTGCTCCACCCCGCGTCGACGGTAGCACCAGTGTATCAGCCCGGACGCACGGGTCCCACCGCCTCGGCCGGCGCTCAGCCGCCACCCTCGCCCGAGGTCTGGGTCAGCTG
>DASSTH010000221.1:0-7236 GCA_035708025.1 Nakamurella sp.
GCGCTCGGCAGGCCCAGCAGCGGGATGGCGGCCGCGGTGGCCGCGGCAGCGGCCGCACACACCGCCGCCGCGGCGGCCGTCGCCCGCCGGCGGGCGCGGTCACCGCCGCCGATCAGCGCCAGCACGGCACAGGCCACCGCCATCGCGGCGGCGATCAGCAGCAGGCTGGAGAACCGCACCACCCCCATCACCAGCCAGGATCCCGCCAGCACGGCCAGCCCGGCCCGAGTGGAGCCCCGGCGCACCAGCAGGATGCCGGCCACCGCGCCGAGCGCGCAGATGCTCACCAGACCCTCGGTCAGCGCCTGCAGCGCCCACCAGCCCAACGGGCTGGCCAGGAACGTCGCCTGCCCGGTGGCTGCGGCCAGCGCGCCAAGGCCGGCCAGTCGCAGCACGGTGTAGCACAGCAGGCCGGCCGCCACCGCCTGCACGAAGCCCAACAACCACATGCCGGTGGTCACGCCCCACGCCGCGATGAACGGGGCGGCAACCAGCGGGTAGCCGACCCGGGTGGTGAAGATGGACTGGTAGCGCGGATCGAGGGTGGTCAGGTCGCCCCGGGGAAGGTAGCGGTCGAAGCACGCGGCCTGCCGCCGGTGCTGCATGTCCAGCGGTTCCGGGTTGGGCGTCCAGTCGCCGTCCCACGGCTTCTGCGCGGCCCGGGTGGCGCAGTAGGCCTGGAGCGCGTCCACGTGCGCCTGCTCGGCGGGCACGCCGTAGATCTGCTCCGCCTGCTTGGCGTAGCGGTAGGAGTCGGTGAACAGCGCCCAGCCCGAACCGATCAGCGGCTGCAGCCCCAGGAACGCGGCCGTCACCAGGATGGGCAGCACCCACCAGCGCAGGGACATGCGCGACAGCGTAGGACGGCGCCGCTGGGCAGCGCCCGTTGACCGGTCTCGCTTGGCGGCCCCGCTGGCGGTGCCCACGGGTCGGCCTCTGGCCTAACCAGCGGCCGGCCCCCTGGCCAGCGCCGCTGTCCGGCCCGCCTGACCGGCGCCGCTGACCCGCCCTGCCGTCACAGCGCCGTGATGGCGTCCTCCAGGATGGTCAGGCCCTCGTCGAGCAGGTCGTCGGGGATCACCAGCGGGGGCAGCAGCCGGATGACGTTGCCGAACGTTCCGCAGGTGAGCACCACCACCCCGGCGGCGTGACAGGCCCTGGCCACGGTGGCCGCCGCGGCCGGGTCCGGATCGAGGGTGCCCGGGACGGTGAACTCGCAGGCGATCATCGCGCCGCGCCCCCGGACATCGGCGATCCGGCGGGTGTCGGCCGCCACCGCCCGCAGCCGGGGCACCGCCACGTCGTGGATGCGGCGGGCGGCGGCGCGCAGGTCGAAGCGCCGCATGATGTCGATAGCGGCCAGCGCCGCGGCGCAGGCGATCGGGTTTCCGCCGTAGGTGCCGCCCAGCCCGCCGGCGTGCACCGCGTCCATGACCTCGGCGCGGCCGGTGACGCCGGCCAGCGGTAGGCCGCCGGCCATCCCCTTGGCGGTGGTCACCAGATCGGGCACCACGCCCTCGTGCTCGCAGGCGAACCAGTCGCCGGTGCGGCAGAAGCCGGTCTGCACCTCGTCGGCGATGAACAGCACGCCGTTGGCCGAGCACCAGTCCGACAGGGCGGGCAGGAAGCCTTCGGCCGGCACGATGAACCCGCCCTCGCCCTGGACCGGCTCGATCAACACCGCGGCCACCGATGCGGCACCGACCTGGGTGGTGATCTGCTCGATGGCCCGGGCGGCGGCGGTCTTGCCGTCCATGCCGCCGTCCCGCAGCGGGTACGACATGGGCACCCGGTACACCTCGGGGGCGAACGGGCCGAAGCCCTTCTTGTACGGAGCGGCCTTGGCGGTCAGTGCCATGGTCAGGTTGGTGCGCCCGTGGTAGGCGTGGTCGAACACCACGACCGCGGGCCGGCCGGTGGCCAGCCGGGCGATCTTGACGGCGTTCTCCACCGCCTCCGCGCCGGAGTTGAACAGCGCCGAGCGCTTGGCATGCCCGCCGGGAGTGAGTTCGTTCAGCCGCTCCGCCACCTCCACATAGCCCTGGTACGGCGTGACCATGAAGCAGGAGTGGGTGAAGTGAGCGGCCTGTTCGTGCACGGCGCGCACCACGGCCGGCGCGGCGTTGCCGACGGAGGTGACGGCGATGCCGGACCCGAGGTCGATCAGCGAGTTCCCGTCCACGTCCACCAGCACGCCGCCGTCGCCGTCGGCGGCGAACACCGGCAGGGTGGAGGACACCCCGGCGGCCACCGCGGCGGACCGCCGGGCGGCCAGCTCCGCCGATCTCGGACCGGGCAGGGCGGTGACGAGCCGGCGCTGCTGGGCCAGCCGGTACTCCGGCACCGGTGCCACGCCCGATCCGCCCTCGACGTGGCCCGGGGTTGCGCCGGGCGCCCCGGTTTCGCCCGCGAGTCGCGGCAACGTCGGGCTATCCGGGGTGGGGGTGGTGGTCATGCCGGGTCGCCGAGGGCATGCATCACGTGCTTGATCCGGGTGTAGTCCTCCAGCCCGTAGACCGACAGGTCCTTGCCGTAGCCGGAGTGGCCGAACCCGCCGTGCGGCATCTCGGCCACGATCGGGATGTGCGTGTTGACCCACACGCAGCCGAAGTTCAGCCCGGCCGACATTCGCATGGCCCGGCCGTGGTCGCGGGTCCACACCGACGACGCCAGCCCGTAGCGCACGCCGTTGGCCCAGTGCAGCGCCTGCTCCTCGTCGTCGAAGCGCTGCACGGTGATCACCGGGCCGAAGATCTCGTCCTGGATCGCCTCGTCGTCCTGGCGCAGCCCGGACACCACGGTGGGGGAGTAGAAGTAGCCCGCGCCGTCCACCCGGGAGCCACCGGTTTGCACGGTGGCGTGGTCCGGCAGCCGGTCGACCATGCCGGACACCCGGTCCAGTTGCGTCGGGTTGTTGAGCGGGCCGTACAGCACGTCGGCGGCGTCCGGGGGGCCCGTCACCGTCCCCTTGGCCTGCTCGGTCAGCGCGGACACGAAGTCCTCGTGCACGCGCGGCCCGGCCAGCACCCGGGTGGCGGCGGTGCAGTCCTGGCCGGCGTTGAAGTACCCGGCCACCGCGATGGCCTCGGCGGCCGCGGCGACGTCCGCGTCGTCGAACACCATCACCGGCGCCTTGCCGCCCAGTTCCAGGTGCACCCGCTTGACGCCGTCGGCGGCTGATCGGGCCACCGACATCCCGGCCCGCACGCTGCCGGTGATCGCCACCATGGCCGGGGTGGGGTGCGCCACCAGGGCCGCCCCGGTGTCCCGGTCGCCGGTGATCACGTTCAGCACGCCGGGCGGCAGGAACTCGGCGGCCAGCTCGGCCAGCATCAGGGTGGACACCGGAGTGGTGTCACTCGGCTTGAGCACCACCGTGTTTCCGGCCGCCAGCGCCGGGCCGATCTTCCATACCGCCATCATCAGCGGGTAGTTCCAGGGCGTCACCTGGGCCACCACGCCGACCGGCTCGCGACGCACGTAGGAGGTGTGGCCGGCCAGGTACTCACCGGCCGCCCTGCCCTCCAGGGTGCGGGCCGCGCCCGCGAAGAAGCGCAGCTGGTCCACGCACGGCGGCAGTTCCTCGGAGGCGGTCAGTGCGGTCGGCTTTCCGGTGTTCTCACACTCCGCGGCGACGAACTCATCCGCGCGCTGCTCCAGCTTGTCGGCGATCCGCAGCAGTGCCAACTGGCGCTCCGCCGGTGTGCTGCGGGACCACGGGCCGAACGCCCGGGACGCAGCCGCGAACGCCGCGTCGATGTCCGCGGCGCCGGACACCGGCGCGCTGGCGAACGCCTCACCGGTCGCCGGGTTCACCACCTCCGACTCGGGGCCCTGCGCATCCACGAACTCGCCGTCCACGAAATTGCGCAGCCGCCGAACCGACTCGCCCATCGGCATCTCCTTCGCCTCGCAGCGCCGCGCTCGAACGAGCCGGCGGGACCTGGTGCGGCGGCCGGACCGCCGCGGGATCGTCTGGACAGCCTGCCATGACGAGACCGTTGCTCGAAAGCCCCACCCGCGACGGCAGAGGCGGTCTGGTAGGCGGTCGGCGACGGATACCGTGGTTAAGGCGCGATCGGGCGACGGTATGCGTACCTCACCGCTCCGCGGCCGACGGCGAGCCCGTCGTCCGCCGGCGCGCCGGACTCACCGCGGGCGGGAATGCGCGTGCGGCGGTGCCCGGCAGTGGGCCATGATGGCCACAACCGGTGTGGCGACAGAGTGCCGGGCCGATCGGCGTGTGGCTTCGGCCCGACCGCCGCCCATGCGACGACGAAGGAGGCCGTCATGGCGCGCACGGACAAGCGGGGCACGAAGCCCACCGGGACGCGAGATTCGGACGGCGAGCAAGCGGGCGGTTCCGCCCCCGGCTCCCGGAAGCCGGAGCCGGCCGCCACGGAGGACACGCCCGCGGCCGCTCAGACCGGCAACCAGAAGTCCACGCCCGCAGACACTCCGGCAGCCGACGACGGGCACGCACCCGCCGCTCCGGAGAAGCCCGCGCTGTCGGCGTTCGCCGCCGCCATCGAGCGTAAGAAGGCCGCCGGGCAGGCGCGCAGCGCACACCTGGACGGCTCGACGAAGGTGGGAGGGGCCACCTCCAACCACAAGACGTCGCGCACCTTCCGGCGCAAGTCCGGCTGACGCATCCCGTCACCACCCCGCCCCGGCGTCGACTGAACCGCCAACCGCGCGAACTCGGCCGATTCCGCGGCGCAGGGTTCAGTCAACGAGGTGATGGGCGCGAGGGCCAGGCGCAGCCCGGGGTGGGTCACCGCTCCCCATCGCGGGCAGGCAGCGCATTGACCTACTCTGCCAGCGGGACCGCCCGTGCTCCGCGGGCGGCGGATCCCGTCCGGAGCGGCGTGGCAGGGGCGCCGGGAGTGGGCGGCTGGACGAGGGTGGTGGTCGGCCGGTGATGCAGCTGGCCTGGGGGACGGCCACCGACTGCGGGCTGGTGCGGCCGGCCAACGAGGATGCGCTGCTGGCCGAGCCGCCGGTGTTCCTGGTGTCCGACGGCATGGGCGGGCGGGCGGCCGGCGAGGTGGCCAGCGCCATCGTGGTGGACGAGTTCCGGCGCCGGATGGGCGCGGAATCCGTGGAGCCGGATTGGGTGGCCGGCTGCATCTCCCGGGCCGGCACCCGGATCCGGCGGCTGTCCGGGGGTGGGGCGACCGTGGTGGGCGCCGCCGTGGTGGAGCATTCCGGCGAGCCGTACTGGCTCGCCTTCAACATCGGCGACTCGCGCATGTACCGGTGTGCGGACGGCCTCCTGCAACAGATCAGCGTCGACCACTCGCTGGTGCAGGAGCTCATCGACGCCGGCGAGCTCGCCCCGGAACTGGCCCGCACGCACCCGCGCCGCAACGTGATCACCCGGGCGGTGGGGGTGTCCGCGCGGGCGCAGCCGGACTGCTGGCTGTTGCCGGGGCTGCCCGGCGACCGGCTGCTGCTGTGCTCGGACGGCATCACCGGCGAGCTGACCGACGACGAGCTGGTGACGCTGCTGGCCCAGCACCCCGATCCGCAGGCAGCCGCCGCCGCTCTGGTGACCGCCGCGGTGCAGGCGGGCGGGCGGGACAACGCGACCGCCGTGGTGATCGACGTGCTGGCGGTCGAGCGCCACGGTCGCGCCAGCCGGTCGACGCCCCCGGACGACGCCGCAGCCCTGGGCATGCCCGGCACCGAGCAGGAGCAGACCCGGCCCCGCGGGTCCGCCCGCCGGCAGCCGCCGACCTCGGACCCCGCGCTACGGCCGGCGCAGGCCGACAGGCACCCGGCCGGCAACCGGTGATGGCCGGCTACCTACCCGGCGAACGCTGGTTGGTGGTCGCCGACAACGCCGCGGCCTATCTGGACGGTGACGCGTCCGACGCGCTGCGCCTGTGGCAGTTGATGTCCGAGGGTGCCGGCGCCGCCGAGTTGCTGGAGGCGATCCTGGCGCCGGCCCCGGGCGACGCCTGGCTGCGCGGTGTTGCCCCGTTCCTGCTGGCGGTCTCCGAGCCGGACGGGTTGCGGGTGATCGGCAGGGAGATCGGGACGGTGACGGTCCGCCGGGCGGACGGTCCGGACGCGGAGATCGACACCCGGCGGGTGATCAGCTGGACCGAGGCGCTGGTGGCCCGGGGCCGGGAACTCGTCATCGGTACGGCGGATCCCGGCGACCTGCTGCCGGTGCCCACCGGAGTGGTGCGGGCGAGCGCCGTCCGCTGGTCGCCGGAAGCGGCCGCATCGCCGGGACGCGATTCGGCGGCAGCCCAAGCCCCGCTGTCGGACCGGCACCCGGAACCGGCACCCGCGCTCGCCGTGCCGTCGCCGACCGCAACCATTACCGGCGAGCCGCCGGCCGCCATCGTCACCGGCGCCCCGCCGTCCGCGATCGTCACCGGCGAGCCGCCTGCCGCGGATGCCGCCCACCCGCGACCGGCCGCGCAGGCCGCCGAACCGCCGGCCGACCTGGATGCCGACTCCCGGTCCATCGAAGAGACCCGGTTCGACATCGGCGTCGACCCGGAGGACCTGACCGGCATGCCCGAGGGCGAGCCGCCCCCGCCCATCGTCGCCGTCCCCGGCCCGCCGCGCAGCACCGTATCCCCGTTACCGGCCCCAGGCTCCGGTTCGGACGGCGACCACGACGGGCTGACCCAGTTCGCCGAGGACGTCCCGGTGGGATACACCCCGCCGCCGCTGCCGGCGGAGCCCCCGCCGGGATCGGTGCTGGCCGTGCTGTGCCCGGTGGGCCACCCCAACGCCCCGCACACCCTGGCCTGCCGGTTGTGCGGCCAGCTGATCGGCCGGCCCGAGCCGGTGCCCGTGCCGCCGCCGGTGCTGGCCCGCATCCGGCTGACCACGGGTGAGGTGGTGGACGTGGACCGCCCGGTGGTGATCGGTCGGGCGCCGTACGCCAGCAGCGTCGCGGCCTCCGACCCGCCCCGGCTGGTGACGGTGCCCAGTCCCAACCAGGACATCTCGCGCGCGCACGCGCAGATCCGGGCGGCGGACTGGCAGTTGGTGGTGTCGGACCTGCACTCCACCAACGGGACCACGGTGCGGCCACCCGGCCGGGCCCCGCAACGGCTGCACCCCGGGCAGGAGATGGTGGTGGAGCCGGGATGGGCGGTGGACCTCGGAGACGGTGTCAGCTTCGTGGTGGAGGCGCTCGGGTGACGCCGCCTGCAAACCCGGTAGCCGTTCGTTGCGTCCTGCAGAGTGCGCGTAATGACGCGCACTTTG
>DASSTH010000222.1:0-4672 GCA_035708025.1 Nakamurella sp.
TACCGTCGAGCGAGCCGGAACCGACTCCGGGCCCGCGCGCAGAACAATCGTGGCTGGAGGCATCGACACCCATGGCCGAGCGACCCATCGACCTGCCGGCGGACGTCGTCCGCCAGGCGGTCCACTATGCCGGCGGGTACCTGGAGTTCCAGCAGCGGTACCGGCGCGTCCCCGGCGTGCAGGCGGCCGTGCTGCACCGCGACGAGTTGGTGCTGTCCGCCGCATGGGGGCACGCCGACCTGGAGTCCGGGACCACGTTGACCACCGGGCACCTGTTCCGGATCGCCTCGCATTCCAAGACGTTCACCGCCACGGCGATCCTGCAACTGGTCGCGGCGAACCGGCTGCGGCTTGACGATCCGGCCGGAATGCACCTCACCGCCCTGGCGGATGCTGGTTCCCCGCTGGCGCGGGTGACCGTGCGGGAACTGCTCAGCCACGCGGCCGGCATCACCCGGGATTCCCCCGACGGCGACTTCTGGCAACTGATGCGGCCGTTCCCCGATCGCGACGGGTTGCTGGCCATGCTGCTGGACTCCGGCGCCGCCGTGCTTCCGGCGAACGAACGGTTCAAGTACTCCAACATCGGCTACGGCTTGCTGGGGTTGATCATCGAGGCCGTCACCGGTCGCAGCTACGCCGAGCACCTGCGGGACGCGGTGATCGCCCCGCTCGGCCTGACCGACCTGGGCCCGGAACTGGACCCCGGGCGCGGATCGGACTACGCGACCGGCTACAGCAGCCACGCCTATGCCGAGCACCGGGTGGCCATCGACCACGTGGATACCGCCGCACTCGCCTCGGCGACCGGGTTCTACGCCACCGCCAGCGATCTGGTGCGCTACTTCGCCGCGCACTTCACCGGCGACCACCGGCTGCTGTCCGACGAGGGCAAGCGGCTGATGCGCCAGGCGTTGTGGGAGACCGGTGGGTCCAAGGACCGGCGATACGGCCTGGGGCTGTCGATCTCGCCGGTCGGCGACCGCCGGATGGTCGGGCACGGCGGCGGGTATCCCGGGCACATCACCGCCTCCCTGGTGGATCCCGATGCCCGGCTGGCGGTCTCGGTGCTGACCAACGCCATCGACGGGCCGGCCGACCCGCTGGCGCGAGCGGTGGTGCGGCTGATCGACCTGGCGGTGGACGGACCGGGGACCGGCGACGAGGGCCTGCGCCGGTTCACCGGCCGGTTCGCCGGCCTGTGGGGGGTGACGGACGTGGCGCTGCTCGGCGGCCGGCTGTACCTGCTGGATCCCACCCAGCCCGATCCCACGGAGGACCGCACGCCGCTGGAGCCGGCCGGTGACGACACCCTGCGGATCGCCGGCGGCCCGGGGTACGGCAGTTACGGCGAGTCGGTCCGCTACCGGTTCGCCGGCGACGGTTGCATCACCTCGATCCGCGCGGACAGTGGCGCCACCCTGGTTCCGCTGCGGGAATGGACGCTGCCGGAACGCTTCACGGTGCCGGTGTCATCGCCGCACTGACCCCGGATCTCAGAGTTCGATCGGACCCGCGTCCACGGTCAGCCCGGGCGCCACCACGCTCTCCATGAAGGGCTGCTCGCCGCACTGCCGGTCCCGGCCCACCGCCCGCACCGCGCGCAGCGCCTCATCCATCCGGAAGGTCAGCCGCACCTGGGGATGCCAGGCCACGAGCTCGCCGTCGGAGGCCCAGTAGGTGGCATCGCGGGTGGTGCCGGTGACCAACGTGTCCTTCGGGTGCAGCACCCGCAGGTAGTCCAGCCGGCTGATCACCAGGCCTTCGCCCAGCCCGGCCAGTAGTTGTTGGTCGCTGTCCTCGCCAGGCTCCACCAGCAGGTGCGAGGGCGCGGGATCGGCCCCGAACCGCCAGCCCAGTGGCACGCCGTGTCCGGTCGGCACGCCGCCGGTCACCGCGGCGTACTTCTGGTCGCTGACCAGCCCCACCAGGCGTCCGCGCTCGATCAGCGGGGTGCGCCGGCGGAGCGTTCCGGCCGGGTCGAAGCGGCTCGGGATTCCGGCCGGATCCGTCCCGTCGTCGGTCAGGGTGAGCAGGTCGCTGACCACATGCTCGCCCATCCGGCCGGCCACGGCGGTGCGGTTCTCCAGGTATCCCGCCGCACCCAGCGCCGCGTAACCGTAGGTGGCGATCAGCGTCAACGCGGCCTGCGGGCGCAGCAGCACGCGCACCGGACCGGCAGCCCGCTCCCGCGTCGGCAGGTCCACGAACTGCTCCCGCAGCCGGTGGGCGATCGACGGGATGTCGATCTCGGACGGGGCGTTGCGCAGGGTCCGGAGGCTGACCGACCGGCCGTCCCGTTCGGCGATGGCCTGCACGTTGAGCCGGGTGACGGTCTCGGCGCGGTACCGCCCGTGGGCGTCGGCCACCACCCGCTCGATCACGTCGTTGCGGATCGACCCGCCCAGGTTTGTCCCGTCGCCCAGCCCGTCCCGGATGGTGCGGAACCATTGGCAGCGCTGCGCGGCGGTGGTGACGGGCGGGTCGCTCTGCACCGCGTCGAACACGCCGTCGTCACCTGAGGCTTGCCGATCGGTGACGTCGTCCTCCGGTGCGGGCCCGACCGTCAGGGCCTGGGACAGCTTGGCCGCCAACGCATCGACGGTCGACGGGTCCAGGGACTCGATGGAGCCGGCCACCACGCAACCGCCGCGCTGCACCCGCACCCGCACCCGCATCCGGCGCTCGCTGTGCTGCGCGGTGATTCGGGATCGGGCGTAGCGCAGCAACTCCACCTGCTCGTCGGCGATGTCCAGGGTGGCCCCCGGCCCGAACGCCTTCAGCGCGGCGCGCACCTCTGCCTGGTCGATGCTCATCGGGTTCCCAGCCTGACGTCGCGGAACCGGGCCGGGACGGTGCCGTGCCCGGGATGTGCCACCTGCGTCGGCTCGCCCTTGTTGCAGGAGGGTATTCCGTGGATCTGGAACTCGTCGGGACCGCCCACGGCGTCGCAGCTCGCCCAGAACTGCGGCGTCACACCGCTGTAGGAGCAGTTCTTCAACAGCCGGCCGATCCGCCCGTCCCGGATCTCCCAGGCCACCTCGGTGCCGAACCGGAACGACATCCGCTGATCGTCGATGGACAGCGCCTTGGTGGTGTCGACCAGCACGCCGCTCTTGGTGGTGGCGATCATCTCCGGCAGCGAGGAGTCGCCCGGTTCCATGCACAGGTTGTTCATGCGCACCAGCGGAATGCGTTGCCAGCCATCGGCCCTCGCCGCTCCGGTGGACTGTTCGCCGAGCTGTCCGGCCGACTCCCGGCCGGACATGTACCCGGTGAAGACGCCCTCCCGGATCAGGTCGGTGCGCTGCGCGGCGACGCCCTCGTCGTCGAATCCGTAGCTGCCCAGGCCTCCCGGCAGCGTGGGGTCGGCGACCACGGAGACCAACGGCGAGCCCCACCGGAACCGGCCCCGGCGATCCGGGGTGGCGTAGGTCCCGCCGGACTGGCTGACCTCGGCGCCGAGCGCCCGGTCGGCCTCCATGGGGTGGCCGGCGCACTCGTGCAACACCATGGCGAGTTGGGCGCCGCTGACGATGAGCGTGGTGGTCTGGTCCGGGCACGGCGGTGCGGAGAGCAGCGCGACGGCCTCCGAGCCGATCCGCGCGGCCTCCCGGTCCAGGTGCAGCGTCTCGATGTGTTCGTAACCGGCGCCGGCGAACTGACCGCGTTGCCCGCGAATGGTCCGCGGCACCCCTTGGGGATACGAGCGCCGCTGCAGATCGTCGCCGTCGGAGGCGAACACCACCAACCCGGCGCCGCTCTCGGTGATGGTCTGCTCGATCAGCGCGCCCTCGGTGTTGGCGAAAACCTTGTGGTCGCAGAAGAAGTCCATGGACGCCTCGGCCCGGATGACCAGCGGGCCGGCGCTGACCGCCTCCCGCACCGTCTCGGCGAGCAGGTCCATCTTCGTCGACAGCGGCACCTGGAACGGGTCGATCGCCACCGGTGTGCACCACCGCGCACGGGTCGTCACCGGCTCGCCGAGTTCCACCGGGGATCCGGGCCCGGCGGCGCCGGCCTGGCCCATCGCCCGGTGCACCACCTCGTCCAGCCCGGCCGCGCTGAGGTCCGACGTCGCGGCGAACCCCCATTGCCCTTCCACCAGCACGCGCACGCCGATCCCCAGCGAGTCGTCGAAGGTCATCTCGCCCGGGCCGCCGTGTTCGGCCAGTACCAACTCGTGTCGGCGGTGCACGACCCGCACGTCGGCGTAGCCCACCGCCGATGGCAGCAGTCCGAGCGCCCGCTCGGCGACGTCCCTCATGCCGCCCGCAACCCTGCGGGCAGCACCGCGCGCGGCGTACCGGTCCGGCGTGGCGGGTGGGTTGTCACGGATTCCCTCCAACAGTTCACGGCGATCGCTGTAGTCGACACTACAGCGACGGAATCGTCTCGTCGTAGTTGCTACCGACCGAGGGTGCCGCCGGCCGGTGCACACCGAGCGACGCGTCACGGCGCGTGCCCGGGTCCGGCAGCGTCGGGAGCAGGCTGCGGTAGACCAGCGGCAGGATGCCGCCGTGCCGGAAGCAGTTGACCTCGCCGGGGGTGTCCAGCCGGGCCCGGGCCCGGAATTCGACGGTCCGCCCCCGCGGGTGCTCGGCGCGGACCGTGACCGAACCTCGCAGCAGCCGCGCCGGATCGGCGAGGCCGCGCACGTCGAAGCGCTCGG
>DASSTH010000223.1:0-2420 GCA_035708025.1 Nakamurella sp.
CGCGCACGAACTGGGCATCGGCCGGGTGCGGGTGCTCGGACCGCTGGGACGGGACGAGGCGGCCGAGCGGTGGCACGCCGGTGCGTTCGGCCCCGCCAACGAGATGGCCGTGCACGCTCCGGGGCACTGCGCCAGCTGCGCGTTCTACCTGCCGCTGGCCGGGTCGCTGGGACTGGGTTTCGGCGCCTGCGGCAACGAGTACTCCCCGGCCGACGGCCGTGTGGTCGACGCCGGGTACGGCTGCGGGGCGCATTCGGAGGCCATCGGCCGACGGACCGCTCGGGCCACCGTCACCGACACGGTGGTCGACGAGCTGCGGCTGGAGGTGCACGCCCGGATCGCCGGGCAGCCACCGCAGCGGGAAGCGGAGGCCGACATGACCAGCACGGACGACGCGGACCGGCCGGACGGCGCCGATCGAACGAGCGGTGACGAGACCCCGGTGGCCGACCCGACGGGATTGCACTGGCCCGAGGAGGACGAGGAGACCGACGAGGGTCCGACCGTCGTGCTCGCTCCGGCGGCCACCACCGCCGCGCTGGCGGTGGAGGGCGTGTCCGAGGACGTCTCCGACGACCTGGAGCCGGACGAGGAGCCCGAGGACGGCGGCAGTTCCGCCGACCTGGCGCGCCAGCAGGAGTAACCGGGCGACCTGGCCCGCCGGGCGCGGCGGTCACCGGGAAGAATCAGGACCCGTGCATCGGACCTCCGCGGACCCGTTCGTCACGGCCGCGCTGCGCGCCGTGGTGCTGGACACCTGGTCGGCATCGCCGGCCCGGTTCCGGGAGGATGCCAACGCCGAGGACCAGCTGGCCCACGGCTACGGCGGGCAGGTGCTGGCCGAGCTGGCCGCGAATGCCGCCGACGCCGCCCGGGCGGCCGGCGTGCCCGGCGAGCTGTCGGTCGAGCTGCGCGACCGCGAATTGCGGGTGGCCAACACCGGCGCCCCGCTGACCTCGCAGGGCGTGGCGGCGTTGGCCTCGCTGCGTGCTTCCGCCAAGCGGGACGAGGGTGGGGTGGGTCACTTCGGGGTCGGCTTCACCGCGGTGCTGGCGCTGTCCGACCGGCCCTCGCTGGTGTCCACCACCGGCGGGGTGCGGTTCTCCGCGGCGGACACCCGCCGCGCGGTGGCCGGCCTGGGGGTCGCCGGGCTGGACGCTGAACTCCGTCGGCGTGCCGGGCACGTCCCGGTACTGCGGCTGCCCTGGCCGACCGAGTCCGATCAGGTCCCGCCGGACGGGTTCGCCTCCCAGGTTCGGCTGCCGCTGCGCGACGACGTCGACGCGGACGACGTGGCGGCGGTGCTGTCCGTCGAGACCGCGTTGGACCTGCTGTGGGCCCTGCCCGAGCTGACCAGCATCAGCATGCCGGGTTTCCGGGTGCACCGGGAGGACGGCGGTGACGGGCCCGACGGAGTCATCACCATCCGGATCGACCGTGCGGACGCGGGGCCGGCCGGGGCCGCGGACGCGGAGCCGGAGCTGCGCCGGTTCCGCACCGCGACCGGCACCGGCCGGCTACCCGGCGACCTGCTGGCCGGCCGGCCGGTGGAGGAGCGCGGCCGCGACCGCTGGCGGTTGACCTGGGTGCTGCCGCTGGATCCCGCGGGACGGCCGGACCCGCAGCGGCGCACCATGATCGGCGCCCCCACCCCGACCGCCGAGCCGCTCACCCTGCCCGCCCGGCTGGTCGGCTCGCTGCCGGTGGACGAGAGCCGCAGCCGGATCGCCGAGGGGCCGCTGGCCGATCACCTGGTCGGCGCCGCCGCGCGGGTGTACCGCGAGCTGGTGCTGGCCCTGCCCGGAGATCAGCGGGCGGCCCTGCTGCCGGCCGGCGGGTTCCCGGCCGGACCGCTGGACGGCGCGCTGCACGAGGCGGTGCGCCGCGAGTTGGAACGCACCGCGTTCATGCCCGGCGCGGACGGCGCACCGCTGCGGCCCGACCGGGCGTTGCTGATCCCCGGGGTGGCCGGACCGGCCGCCGCCCGGATCGTCGAGGCGATGCCGGGGCTGGTGCCCTGGCCGGACCGGGCCGACGTGGTGGACCGGTTGCGCGGCCTCGGAGTGAGCGTGCAGCCGGTGACGACCGTCCCGGCCGCGTTGGCGGCGCTGGAGCGCCCCGCCGCCTTCTGGCAGGACGTGTACACCGCACTGGCCCATGCCGGGACCGAGGAGTTGGCCGACCTGCCGGTGCCGCGACGCGGCGGGGGCAACCTGATCGGATGCCGGGGCGTGCTGCTGGCCGTCGACGGGCCGGGGGCGGTCCCGGCGGACCTGCTGGACCGGGCCGCCCGGCTACTGCCCGGACTGCGGCTGGCCGCGGACGGGGTGGACCACCCGCTGCTGCGCCGGCTGGGTGCCGAGCCGGCCGATGCCGCCGCACTGCTGCTGGACCCGGCCCTGGCGGACCAGATCAGGGCC
>DASSTH010000224.1:0-5525 GCA_035708025.1 Nakamurella sp.
AGCCAGGTGCAGGACTGGACGCTGGCCACGCACACCGCTACCGACTCCGTTCCCGGTATCGCGAACGCCTACTCCGACCGGCTGGTGCAAGCGGTGACGCGGGCCCGGAAGCACGCCGACGTCGTGGTGGTGTACCTGCACTGGGGCATCGAGTACGAGTCCTGCCCGTCGGCGGAGCAGCGGTCCCTGGCCGCGGCGCTGGCCGCGGCGGGTGCCGCCGCCGTAGTGGGCACGCACGCCCACGTGCTGCAGGGAGCCGGGTGGCGCGATGACGGCAGCTACGTCGCCTACGGGCTGGGCAACTACTTCTGGTGGCGCTCATTCGGCAACGAGCAGGACGACAACGGCGTGCTCACCCTCAGCTTCCGGCACGGCCGGGTGGTCGCCGCACACTTCCTGGCCACGCACCTGGACGACCGGGGCGTGCCGATCGTCGCCACGGGGGCCCAGCGGGAGCGGATCCTCGCGGAGTGGGCGGATGTCCGGGAGTGCGCGGACCTGCTCGCTGCCCCTCCCGGGCACTGACCGCAGGGGCGCGGCCGCGGCGCTCGGTGTCAACTGCGGCTACCTGCGGCCCGGCTTGCGGTGCCCATGGGTCAGCTCGGCGTCCGGCAGCCGCTCCGCGGCGCCCGGTGTCTGCTGTGGCTACCTGCGGCCGGGCTTGCTGTGTCCATGGATCAGCTCGGGATTCGGTAACCGCTCCGCTGCGCTTCGCGATTACCTCCGCCCGAGCTTCCCGCGGCCCAGGGACAGCAGCAGCATGCCGAGCTCCGAACCGGCCGGGCCCAGCACCGAGAACCGGTCCAGGATCTTCATCTCCCGGCTGTAGACGATCCGGGTGCCGCCCTCCGAGGCGCGGGCGGCGCCGATCGCGCGGGACAGCGCGGTCCGGCGCTGGATCAAGCGCACGAGCTCCGCGTCGATGACGTCGATCTCGCCCCGCATCTGATCGATGGTGCGGCCGGCCGCGACGTCGGCATCGGCGACACCGTCACCCTCACCGGGTGCGGCACCGGCAGCGTTGCCGGACGCATCCTCCCGGTCGCTCATCGCCGCCTCCGTCTGCTGCGCCGACGCCGCCGGCACCGTACTGCTGCTCATGGTGGTTCCCCATCCTGCCCCTACCGGCGGCGGGCCCGGCAACGGAAAACGCCCCGGGTCCTTGCCGGACCTCGGGGCGTCTCGTTGCGGAAGGCTCAGCCGCCAACGGGCACCGGGGTCCGGTACCCGTAGTAAAAGTGACGGCCTGCCATGCGAGACATCAAACCACATCGCGGGACGGCGCGCGAGTCCCGGGCCGACGGATCCGGGCTGTCCGCGTGCGGCGGTAGCGTTTGATGCGTCATGACAAGCCTGTTCGACCTGCCGCCCACCCCCGGCCCGGCCGCCCCCGGATCGGCCGGACCGGTGGACCGCACCCGCTCGCCCGCGCCGCGGTCCGCCGGGGATCGGCCACCCTCCACCGGCGACCCCGAGGAACTGCTGGCCGGGCTCAACCCGGCCCAGCGACAGGCCGTCACGCACCGCGGGTCACCGCTGCTGGTGGTCGCGGGAGCCGGTTCCGGCAAGACCCGGGTGCTCACCCGGCGCATCGCCTACCTGCTGGCCACCGGCGCTGCCAAGCCGGGGGAGATCCTGGCCATCACGTTCACCAACAAGGCGGCCGCCGAGATGAAGGAGCGGGTGGCGGCGGCCGTCGGGCCGCGGGCCCGCGCCATCTGGGTGTCCACCTTCCACTCGCTGTGCGTGCGGATCCTGCGTGCCGAGGCGGCGCACCTGCCGGTGAAGTCCAGCTTCACCATTTACGACGCCGCGGACTCGCAACGGCTGGTGGCGATCGTCGCCAACGGGCTCGACCTGGACACCCGGAAGAACTCACCGCGGATGCTCGCCGCCGCCATCTCCAACCTGAAGAACGAGCTGATCACGCCGATGATGGCGGCCGAGCGGGCGGAGTCGGAGTACGACAAGCTGGTCGCCACGGTGTATCAGGGGTACCAGGACCGGCTCACCGTCGCCTCGGCCTACGACTTCGACGACCTGATCCTGCAGACGGTGCTGCTGTTGCAGTCCCGGCCCGCGGTGGCCGAGCACTACCGCCGCCGGTTCCGGCACGTGCTGGTCGACGAGTACCAGGACACCAACCACGCGCAATACGTGCTGGTGCGGGAACTGGTCGGGGGCGCGGCACCGCACGACCTGGACGACGATGTGGCCGGTGCGATCGCGGCCGGAGAGGAGGCGGCGCGCGGTGACGTGATCGAGTCCGCGGCCCGCGGCTCGGACGACCTACCGCCGGGCGAGCTGGTGGTGGTCGGCGACGCGGACCAGTCCATCTACGCCTTCCGCGGCGCATCCATCCGCAACATCACCGAGTTCGAGCAGGACTACCCGAACGCACGCACCGTGCTGCTGGAACAGAATTACCGCTCCACCCAGACGATCCTGTCCGCCGCCAACTCGGTGATCGCCAAGGATCGCAAGCGCCGGCACAAGAACCTGTGGACCGACGCCGGCGACGGTGAACGGATCGTGGGCTACGTCGGCGACGACGAGTACGACGAGGCGCGTTTCATCACCGATGAGATCGACCGGCTGATGGACTCCGGGGAGATCACCTACGGCGACGTGGCGGTGTTCTACCGGACCAACGCCGCCTCGCGGGCCATCGAGGACGTATTCGTGCGCAAGGGCATGCCGTACCGGATCGTCGGCGGCGTGCGGTTCTACGAGCGCAAGGAGATCAAGGACGGGCTGGCCTACCTGCGGGTGGTGGCCAACCGGGCGGATGAGGTCAGCATGCGCCGGGTGCTGAACACCCCCAAGCGGGGGATCGGTGATCGGGCCGAGGCGACCGTGGCCATGTATGCCGAGCAGGAGCGCATCGGCTTCGCCGACGCGCTGGTCCGGTCCGCCGACATCCCCTACCTGGCACCGCGTTCGGCGAACGCCATCGCCGGATTCACGGCGCTGCTGGACGGCCTGGACGAAGTGGTGGACTCTGGCGGCGACCCAGCGGACGTGCTGACCGCGGTGCTGGCCCGCACCGGCTACCGGGAGGAGCTGGAGGCCTCCGACGACCCACAGGACGGCTCCCGGTTGGAGAACCTGGAACAGCTGGTGACGGTGCTGCGGGAGCACGCAGAGGCGCTCACCCAGGCGGCCGAGCAGGCCGCCATCGGGGCCGGCGGCACCGCCGAGGACGCCCGGATGACGCCGCGCGAGGTGCTGTCCGCGGTGCTGGAACAGCTGTCCCTGGTGGCCGACGCCGACGCCGTGCCGGATTCCACCGAAGGCGTGGTCACCTTGATGACGCTGCACACCGCCAAGGGCCTGGAGTTCCCGGTGGTCTTCCTGACCGGTTGGGAGGACGGCATCTTCCCGCACCAGCGGTCCATGGGCGACGAGAAGGAGCTGGCCGAGGAACGCCGGCTGGCCTATGTCGGGATCACCCGGGCGCGGCACCGGCTGTACCTTTCCCGAGCCGTCAACCGGTCCGCCTGGGGCCAGCGGGCATCCAACCCGGCGTCCCGGTTCCTGGACGACATCCCGGACTCCCTGGTGGACTGGCGGCGACTGCCCGAGCCGGAACCGGCGTTCGTGGATCGGCGGGGCGGCGAGTGGCCGGAGGAGTGGTCCCGCTTCGCCGAACCCGGCGGTACCGCCTACGGCGCCTCGGGTTCCACCCGGTACGGGTCGCGGGGCGGCTACGGGTCCGGCTCCGCCGGCCGGTCCGCCCCGGTGACGGCGAGCCGGTTCGCCACCGGCTCCGGCCGGCCCCGACCGGGAGCCGTTCCCCGCCGGCCGGCGTTGGAACTGGCCGTCGGGGACCAGGTTTCGCACGACAAGTACGGGCTGGGCACGGTCAAGGAGGTGTCCGGATCCGGCCAGACCGCCACCGCCGTCATCGATTTCGGCTCGTCCGGGACGGTGCGGCTGATGCTGATCGGCGGCGTGCCGATGGTCAAGCTGTAGCCGTCGGCCGGTCACCGGACCGGGTGCTCCACAGCCAGCCCAGCCCCAGCAGCGGCAGCACCACCGGGATGTACACGTAGCCGCTGCCGAAGCGCGACCAGACCGTGTCGTCCGGGAAGGCCACCGCGTCCACGATGGTCAGCACGCCGATCGCCAGTACGCCGGCCAGTTCGGTGCCACAGGAGGCCCAGGCCACCGCGCGCGACCAGCGCCGGGTGGTCAGCAGGCCCACCGTGGCACCGATGTACACCAGGCCGGAGAACAGCGACAGGACGTAGGCCAACGGCGCCTCGTGGAACTTGGTCACCAGCTGGACGACCGCCCGGGAGGTGGCGGCCAGCGCGAAGATGGCGTACAGGGTGATCAGCGCGCGGCGCGGTCCGGTGGGGCCGGCCGGCTGACGCTGCTGCACCGGGGGCGTCGACGCCTGCTCCGCGGGTCGCTCAGCCACCGGTCGCCTGCCACAGCTGGATCAGCCGCAGCGTCATCACCGCCGCCACCACCGCAGTGAAGCACAGGCAGATCGATCCCCAGCGGGTGCGTTCCATCCGCGCCAACTGGAACCCCAGCGGTACCGGCAGCAGGATGCCGACCGCGTAGGCCCCGAACGTCACCGGTTCGGCCAGCTGCGCTCCGGACAGCCGGACGAAGCCGATCACGGTCTGCGTCACCAGCGCCGCCTCCAGGACGATGGCCAGCACCATCTGGAGCTCCCCGGTCGGGCGGTGCCGCCAGGCGGACACGCCGGTCCACCCGGCCAGCAGCAGGGAGATGCCGATCACCACGAAGGCGAGCGCGGTGATCACACCGCAACGCTAACCGGTGCGGCGCCCACTGCGTCGACCGGGAGCGGGCCCGGATCGTTGCTACCGTCGGGCTGTGACTCCGCGCCCCACCGCCGACATCCAACGTCGGCGGGCAGCACGATGACCACCACGGTGCTGGTGCGCCGGGGTGGCATCCCGGACGCCCTGGCGGCCGCTGCCGCGCTGGCGTTGGCGGCGGTGATGACGCTGCTGGTGCCGTTGCTCGGTGCCGTCCGGGCGGCCGACGGCGGGCCCGTCTGGTTCGCCACCGGGGCGTTGTGGGTGACGCTGCTGCCGGCGCTGGTGCCGGCCGCGCTCGCGGCCGTCCGGCCGGTGGCCGCGCTGGCCGTGGCGGCCGGCGCCGGCCTGATGGGCCTGTTCCGGCTGCTGGCGGACCTGGCGGTGGTCACCGACCCGGACTCCGTCGCCCGGCCCGACCTGTTCGTGGAGACCACCGACCGCGCCCTGCCGTTCGCCGCGTCGGGCGGCGGCTACCTGCTGCTGGCGGCCGACGCGGTGACGCTGGCCGCCGGGGTGTTCGCGGCCCTGCGACTGGCCCCGCGGCTGTCCTTCCAGCAGGGTCCCGATCCCGTAACCGGCGACCCGGTGCAGGGCCCGGAGGCGCTGGCCGTGTACGACCGGGTGGACCCGCCGGTGCGGCGCAACTACCTGATGGTGGCGGCCGGCTTCCTGGGCGTGCTGCTGTTGGCCGTCGGCGCGCTGGGGGTGCCCTTCCAGGGCGGC
>DASSTH010000225.1:0-8536 GCA_035708025.1 Nakamurella sp.
GTGCGGGTAGGCCGCGGCCAGCAACTGCGAGTGCCCGTCCGCGTGCTGCAAGCCCTCGCCGGTCAGAGTGGTGCGGCCGGCCGTGGCACCCAGCACGAAGCCGCGGGCCATCTGGTCGCCGGCCGCCCAGAAGCCGTCGCCGGTGCGCTGGAACCCGAACATCGAGTAGAAGATGTACATCGGGATCATCGGCTCGCCGTGGGTGGCGTAGGACGTGCCCACCGCCGTCATGATGGCCGCGCTGCCGGCCTCATTGATGCCCTCGTGCAGGATGACGCCCTGCTCGGACTCCTTGTAGGCCAACATGAGCTGCGCGTCCACCGCGGTGTACAGCTGGCCGGCCGGGTTGTAGATCTTCTGGGTCGGGAAGAACGAGTCCATCCCGAAGGTGCGCGCCTCGTCCGGCACGATCGGCACGATCCGCCGGCCGATCTCCGGGTCCTTGAACAGGTCGCGCACCAGCCGGACGAACGCCATCGTGGTGGCGATCTCCTGCTTGCCGGAGCCACGCTGCAGCACCTCGTACACCTTGTCGCCGGGCAGCACCAGCGGCTTGGCGGTGACCCGGCGCTCCGGCACGAACCCGCCCAGCGCCTGCCGGCGCTCGATCAGGTAGCGGATCTCCTCGGCGTCCGGGCCGGGGTGGTAGTACGGCGGCGCATACAGGTCGGCGTCCAGCTGGGCGTCGGAGATCGGGATGTGCAGGGTGTCCCGGAACTCCTTGAGGTTCGCCAGGGTCATCTTCTTCATCTGGTGCGTGGCGTTGCGCGCCTCGAACGACGAACCCAGGTGGAAGCCCTTGATGGTCTTGGCCAGGATCACCGTGGGCTGGCCGATGTGATGCACCGCGGCGTGGTAGGCGGCGTAGATCTTGCGGTAGTCGTGCCCGCCGCGGCGCAGGAACCAGATCTCCTCGTCGGTCATGTCGGCGACCATGGCCTTGGTGCGCGGGTCGCGGCCGAAGAAGTGGGCCCGCACGTAGGCGCCGTCGTTGGCCTTGTAGGTCTGGTAGTCGCCGTCGGCGGTGACGTTCATCAGGTTGACCAACGCGCCGTCCGAGTCGCGCGCCAGCAGCGGGTCCCAGTTGCTGCCCCAGATGCACTTGATGACGTTCCAGCCGGCCCCGCGGAAGAACGCCTCCAATTCCTGGATGATCTTGCCGTTGCCGCGCACCGGGCCGTCCAGGCGCTGCAGGTTGCAGTTGACCACGAAGGTCAGGTTGTCCAGCCCGTCCAGCGCCGCCACATGCAGCAGCCCCCGGGATTCGACCTCGTCGAACTCCCCGTCGCCCATGAAGGCCCACACCCGCTGGTCGGAGGTGTCCTTGATGCCGCGGTGCTGCAGGTAGCGGTCGAACCTGGCCTGCTGGATGGCGTTCATCACCCCCAGTCCCATGGACACCGTGGGGTACTCCCAGAAGTCCGGCATCAGTCGGGGGTGCGGATAGGACGGCAGCCCACCGCCCGGGTGCGACACCTCCTGCCGGAACCCGTTGAGGATGTCCTCGGACAGCCGGCCCTCCAGGAACGCCCTGGCGTACATGCCGGGGGACGCGTGGCCCTGGAAGAAGACGTGGTCGCCGCCGCCGGGATGGCTGCGGCCGCGGAAGAAGTGGTTGAAGCCGACCTCGTACAGGCTGGCCGAGGAGGCGTAGGTGGAGATGTGGCCGCCGACGCCGATGCCCGGCCGCTGTGCTCGGTGCACCATGATCGCCGCGTTCCACCGGATCCACGCCCGGTAGCGGCGCTCGATCTCCTCATCGCCCGGGAAGAACGGCTCCGACTCCGGCGGAATGGTGTTGATGTAGTCGGTGGTGGTCAGCGCCGGCAGCCCGACGTGCTGTTCGCGGGCCCGGCCCAGCAGCCGCAGCATCAGGTAACGGGCCCGCGCCTGGCCGTGGGTGGCCACCATGGCGTCGAAGGAGTCCAGCCACTCCTGGGTCTCGGCGGGGTCGGTGTCGTACAACTGGGCGGCCAGGCCGTCGCGGATCAAGTGGTGGCGCTGGTTCTTGGCCTCGAAGTCGGTGATCTCGGCGGGCACGGCCACGGCAACTCCTCGTGGGAACGGGCCGGTCTCCGGGGTGCGGAGGCCGGCGGCGTGCGGTGTGGCGGCGCCGCGGTGGCGGCTCGCCCCTGCCATCTTTCCGCATGCCGTCGCACCGCCCGCCGCCGTGGTCCGGGGCGCTCGTTCGGCCGGCGGTCCGGGCCCAGCCGGGCACCGCCTGGCACCGCCGGGCACCGCCGGGCACCGTGGCAGCGGCCCGGCCACGAGTGGCGGGGCCGATGGTTGGGGACAAGAGTGTGGAAGGGTACGTCCGGCACCTAAGGTGAGCAGCGCCGGATTTCCGTCCGGCCCTGATGATGACGACGGCGGAAGGGCGAGATCCACGGTGAGCGACGTGTCGGGGAAGGCGGCGGTGGCCGCCTCCCGGCTGGGACTGCGGGCAGGAAACGTGGTCGGGGAGATCGGCTACGACGAGGACGTCGACCACGAGCTGCGGGAGGCGATCGAGGACGTCACCGGCAACGAACTGCTGGACGAGGATGCCGACGAGGTCCTGGACGCGGCCCTGCTGTGGTGGCGGGAGGACGACGGCGACCTGACGGACGCGCTGGTGGACGCGATCACCCTGCTGGCCGATGACGGCTCGATCTGGCTGCTGACCCCGCGGACCGGGCACGAGGGGTACGTGGAGCCCAGCGACATCGCCGATGCCGCGCGCACGGCCGGCCTGTCGCAGACCACCAGCGGGCCGTCCACCGGGGACTGGATGATGACCCGGCTGGTGCGCGCACGCTCGTCCGGACGTCCTCGCCGCTGACCCGGCCGCGCCCGCCGCTGGGACCGGCCGGCACCGGCCGCCTCACCGGCCCCGGGTGTGACCGGTGTGACAGCGCCGTCCCCGTCGTGGCACGCTGTGGCGGCACCAGGGCGCGTAGCTCAGCGGGAGAGCACCCGGCTTACACCCGGGCGGTCGGCGGTTCGAACCCGTCCGCGCCCACCCCAGTGCACCGGCTCGGACGGATACCCGCCCGGACAGCATCGGGTGGCGCCCGTCGCGCGCCCGGACCGATCCGCTCCGGCGGCTGCCGACACGATCCGTCACCGCCTAGGATTCCCGCGTGGTCTGGACGTCGGTAGTGATCGGGCATGCCGCGCCGCACCGGTGAGCAGACAAAGGACCTGCTGATCCGCACCGGGCTCGGCATGCTGCTGGACCGGGGTATCAGCGCGGGCGTCTCGCACATCCGGCTGCAGGAGGTGGTCCGCCGTGCGGGCCTGACCACCGGCGCCGCGTACCGCCTGTGGCCCGATCAGGACGCCTTCCACCACGACCTCGCGGTGGCCGCCGCCCGCTGGCGCAGCGATCTGCCGGTGGCGGGGACCTGGGCGCGGATCGGCGAACTGGTCGCCCGCAGGGCGCCGCTGATGGAGGTGGTTCGGCAGGGGGCGCAGGCCCACGTGGACACCTTCGACGACGATGAGCGCAGCCGGCAGCGGTCGGCACGCTCGTTCCTGGTGGCGCTGGCATTGCGGGCGACCTCGGCCACCTGGGTCGATCTCCGTGACGCCAGCGTCGCCCGGCACGGCGAGTCGGTGCGCGAGTTCGCCGCGCTGTACAGCACTCTGATGGCGGCGTACGGGCTGCGCCCCCGCGATCCGTTCACCGTCGAGAGTTTCACGGTGGCGATGGCCGCACTGGGCGAGGGTTTCGCGTTGCAGGCCATCCAGGGCATCCCCCACCCGCACATCCGGCTGCCGGGGCCGACCGGTGTCGGTGCGGACTGGACCCTGTTCGGGGTGTCGGTGTGGGCGCTGATCCAGCACTACACCGAGCCGGACCCGGGCGGCCCGCCGGACGCCGGAGCGGGTCGGCCTGGTGCGGCTCCGGGCCGACCCGCCGACGGTCGGCGGGATCAGGAGACCAGCGTGTAGGCCTTGATCGCCAGGTAGTAGGTGTAGGCCACTTCCTCGCAGCTGTACCGTGCCGGGTTGTGCCAGCTGAAGCGCTGCTTGCAGTTCTGCTTCAGGTTGTCCAGCAGCGGACCATCGCACTTGCTGTGTGAATGGCTGCTTTGCAGGCACATGTCATGACGGGCACAGGGACCGCGGAAGTCGGCGTTGCCGAGAATGGACGAATACTGGTCGGGTGCGTGGGTGCAGTAGTCGTGCCATCCGCGGTGATTGGTGGTCTCCGGGTCGTAGCAGTAGGACTTCGGCACCACCACTTTGCCGCTGACCGGCTTGCTTTCGGCATCATGGTTGCGGCAGCGCAACCCGGAATGCGAGGCCAGCACGAACGATGCCGACGTGGTGACGGTGCCGCCGGCGGCCGGCGCGGCGACCGAGGCATTGGCCGCCGAGATGCCCAGCAACAACAGCGTTGTGGTGATGGCACCGACGATCAGGTAGTTCACGGCGGATTTCATGCGCCCTCCCGGGTGGCGGGTGACCGGACGGTCACGGGATGGGCCGGCCCCGATGAACACCGGCCTTGCCGATTACCGTCCATCGACCCGGGCCGGTGGTCCAGATAGATCTCTTATTTTTCCTTCGGTCCGCCGCGCGCCCGGCGTCGTGGCGGCGCGTGTGGCCGGTTCGAGGAATGGCAATCGGCGAGCCGGTCCTGCCGGTATCGTCGGCGCACCGGCGGCCGTGCCGGGATTCGTCGAGTCCGGCCGGCCGGACGGGTCTGGGGAGGTGCCGTGGACGGCAACCCTGCCGCGCGGGCGACCGTGCTGGCCGTGCTGCTCTGGCCCGCCTGCGCGGTGGGCGCGGTGATCGGTGCGGTGCTGGGCACGGTGCTGGGCGCCGTGGGGGATCGCACCGGCGGCTGGGCGGTGCTGGGCTGGGCGTTCGTGGGCTTCGTGATCGGCGTGGCGGTGGGCGGGTTGCTGCTCGGATGGATCTGGGCGGCGGTGACGGGCCGTCGACGTCTGGTGCCCACGCTGGCCGCCGCGCTGCTGCCCGGCGTCGGGGTGGCGATCGGGCTGCCCATGATCCTGTCGGTCCCGGGCAGCTCCAACGACGCGCTGCGCATCGCCATCTGCGGCGCGATCGTGGTGGTCGTCACCGCCCTGGTGTTCCTGGTCGGTCGCACGGCGACGCCTCGGCGGACCACGGCGGCGCGCACGCCGGCCGGGGCGTAGCCGCGGTCAGGCGTCCGCGGGCGTGTGCAGCGCCGGTGAAGCAGCCCCCGACCGGGTCACGATCAGCGCAGCCGGGGCAGCCTCTGCTCGTGCAGCAGCACGTCAGTGAACAGGTCTCCGCGCTCGCGCAGGCGACCGACGATCGTCCGGATGGTGTAGCGGTCTGGTCGCAGATCGGGGTCGTCGAGTTCGTCCCAGCTGATCGGCGCGGACACCGGGGCACCGGCCGCCGGACGCGGACTGTAGGGCGCGACCAGCGTCTTGTTGATGGCGTTCTGCGTGTAGTCCAGACGGGCCAGTCCCCGCCGGTCCTGGACCTGCCACTTCCAGCTGACCAGCTCCGGAACGACGGCCCCCACGGTCTTCGACAGCTTCTCCACCCAGGCCCGGGTGTCGTCGAAGGACGGACCGGGGCTGATGGGTATCCAGATCTGGATGCCGCGGCGCCCGGTGATCTTGGCGCTTGCACGCAGGTCCAGGTGTTCCAGGGCGGTGCGGTGCAGCCTGGCCAGCACCAGCAGGTCCGACCAACTGGTCCGCTCGCCGGGGTCGAGATCGATCAGTGCGTAGCTGGGCTGGTGTGGATGGTCCACCGGCGAGGTCCAGGCGTGCCACTCCAGCGCGCCGAAATTGGCCGCCCAGATCAGCGCGGCCGGTTCGTCGACCACCAGGTAGGTCTGGGTCTCGTCCGGGTCGGCGTCGGGGTTGTCCCAGCGCGGCAGCCAATCCGGCGCGTGATCGGGAAGTTCCTTGTACCAAAAGCCCTTGGTGTCCGCGCCACCGGGATAGCGGTGCATGTTCAGTGCCCGGCGGTGCAGGTAGGGCTGCAGGACGGGGGCCACCTGAGCGGTGTAGCGCAGCAGGTCCCGCTTGGTGACCGGCGATTCACCGGGCCGCGCCGGGAACAGCACCTTGTCCAGGTTCGTCACCCGCAGTTCCCGGCCGAACACCGTCCACCGGCCGGTGCCGCCCAGTGCGTCCAGTGCCGCCAGTTCGTCCTCCGTGGGGCCCTGGATACCATCCGGTTTCAGCGGGACGGCGGCGCGGGCGGCCGGCAGGTCGGAGCGCCATAGCCGGTCCGGGTCGGCTCGCACCTCGTCGTTGGTTCGCCCGGAGAGCACCGACCGGGGATGGTCCTCGGCGTCCCATCCGTCGTCCGCGTACCCGTCGTGCTTGTGCAGCAGCAGCCATTGCTCCTTGCCGTGGGCGTCGGTCTTGGTGCGGACCAGAACGAAGCGGCCGCGCAGCTTCTCGCCGTGCAGGTCGAAGTGCAGTTCGCCGGCGGAGACCGCGGCGGCGGGATCACTGGTGTCGTGCGGTTGCCAGTGGCCGGCGTCCCACACGATCACGTCACCGCCGCCGTACTGCCCGGCGGGTATCACGCCCTCGAAGTCGATGTATTCCACCGGATGGTCTTCGACGTGGAAGGCCGCGCGGCGGACCCCGGGATCGAGCGTCGGCCCCTTGGGCACCGCCCAGCTGGCCAGCGCGTCGCCGATCTCCAGCCGGAAGTCGTAGTGCAGCCGGCGAGCCCGGTGGCGCTGTACCACGAACCGGCCGCCGGCACCGCGCTCGCCGGACGCGTGGTTCGCGGTGTCGCGGCGTGGCTGCCCCGGGGGCTCGTGCGTGCGGGAGAAGTCGCGCTTGGCCCGATAGGGGGCGAGCCGGTCCGCCGACCGGTCGCGGCTGCCGGCGCTAGCCATCGCCGCGGGTGGCCGATCCCCGCCCGGTATTCGGCGCAGGACGGCGCACCCGGCCCGGACCGGGCCGGGCGGTCATGACGCCTTCCTGGTCGTCCTGCGGTCGCGGCTGCCGGCGGCCTTTGCCGGCGCCGGCTTCCTGGTCTTCGTCGTGGTCGCCTTCGTGCCGGACTTCTGTCCCGGCGATGTGCGCCGGGTGGAGGTCCCGGCGCGCTTGCCACCCCGGCCGCCGCGCCCGGCCGACTCGACGGATCGGCGCAGGGCATCCAGCAGGTCGGTGACCTCGGTCGCCTCCGGCGCCTCCTCGGCGAGTTGCACCTCGTCACCCTTGCGCTTGGCGTCGATCAGGTCGTTGATCCGCTCGGTGTAGGTGTCGCGATAGCGGCTCGGTTTCCAGTCCTCCGCCATGGAATCGATGAGCCGGGTGGCGATGTCGAGTTCGCCCTTGCTGAAGCTGGACTTGCCGGGCAGGTTGTCCAGCATCTGCTTCGGGTCCCGCACCTCGTCGGCGAAGAACAGCGTCTCCAGGACCAGCATGCTGCCCGAGACGCGAATGGCTGCCAGGTGCTCCTTCCCGTGCATCACGAAGGTGCAGATGCCCGCCCTGTTGGTGGCCGCCATGGCATCGCGCAGCAGAGCGTAGGTCTTCTTGTTCTCGGCGGCCGCCGGCGCCAGATAGTAGGTCTTGTCGAAGTAGATGGGGTCGATCTCGTCCAGGTCGACGAAGCCGGAGATCTCCAGGGCCCGGGACCGTCCGGGAGCGATCCGGTCGAGTTCGTCATCGCTGATCATCACGTAGGAGCTGCCGCCCACGTCGACGCCCTTGACGATCTTGTCGAAGTCGACCTCCCGGCCGGTCCGCTCGTTCACGCGCTTGTAGCGGATGCGGTCGGTGGTCCCGCGGGCGAACTGATGGAAGGACGGCTCGTGGCCCTCGGTCGCCGTGAACAGGCCCACCGGGACACTGACCAGCCCGAAGCTGATCATCCCGGACCACACCGCTCGAGCCACCACGACCACCCCTTTCGTGCTATCTGTCGTACCCGCTGACGGCGTCACCCATCCTTGGTCAGGTGATCCGAACGGCGGGTGCGGCGGCCGGTGACGTCACCGTTCGGGCGGCGCCGGGGAGAGGATCTGCACGATCGCGGTGTCGACCAGCCAGCGTCGCCACTGCTCGTGGTCCCAGCCGCGGTGCCGGGTCAGCAGCAGGTAGCCGTCGATGCTGGAAATGGTCCAGAATCCGTCCACCGTGTCGGCGAGCGGCCGGCGCAGCCGATCCGCGGGCAGCAGGCGTATCGCCTGGGTGAGTGACTCGTGGCGGGCACGCAGCAGTTCCGTCATGTCCGTCGCCGCCCGGGCGTCCACCGCCGCGGCCTCCCGGTAGGCGTGCCAGACGGGGGCCATGCGCCGCGCGATGGCGGCCATCAGGTCGGCCAGCAACTCGACCTGCCGCACCGGGTCCTGCTCGCCGGCCATCGCCTGCCAGGCGTCCCGCTGGTAGACCGTCAACTCGTCGTGGTCGCCGGCGATCGCCACATCGGCGACCCGGTGCAGCAATTCGGCCTTCCCGGTGAACGACAGGTACACGGTCTGGGCGGCGACACCGGCCTCCCGGGCGATCTCCGTCATGGTGGTGGCGACATAGCCCTTCTGCAGGAAGAGTCGCCGGGCGGCTTCCACCAC
>DASSTH010000226.1:0-6370 GCA_035708025.1 Nakamurella sp.
GATTCGTCGCCCCCGGGCCCACCGAGGGCGGGGGAGGCCTCCGCGCCGGAGCCGCCGGATGATCCCGGCACCGGTCGGGGGTCCGCGCCGCCCGACCGTGATGTCCCCGGCTCGGCCCGCCGGGCCGGCGGCCGGGGGACCGGCACCGGCACCAGCGCCAGGGCCAGCTCCCGCCGGGCCGCCCGCAGCCGGCGCAGGAACTCCGCGGCGTTCGCCGGGCGGGCCAGCGGGTCCCGGTTGGTCGCGGCGTCCACCGCAGCGGCAATGTCCACCGGCACCCCCGGTGCCTCGTCGGCCACCGGCGGGACGTCGGAGTGCACGTGCTGGTAGGCCACCGACAGCGCGTTGTCGCCGGCGAACGGCGGATGCCCGGTGAGCATCTCGTAGGCCACGATCCCGGCCGAGTACACGTCGGAGCGCTCGTCCGCCGCGCCGGTGGCCACCTGCTCCGGCGACAGGTACGCCACCGTGCCCAGGATGACGTTGCCGGTGGCCATGGTGGTGGAGGTGACGGCACGGACCAGACCGAAGTCGGCGACCTTCACCTCGCCGCGGGCCGAGATCAGCACGTTCTCCGGTTTGACGTCGCGATGCACCAGCCCGGCGGCGTGCGCCGCGGCCAACGCGTCCAGCAGCGGCTCCAACACCGACAGCGCCACCGGCACCGACAGCTCGCCGCGCTGGTGCAGCAGGTCCCGCAGGGTGCCGCCGTCCACCAGTTCCATGACCAGGAAGACGATGTCGCCGTCGCGACCCTGGTCGTAGACGCCCACCACCCGTGGGTTGTCCAGCCGGGCGGCGGCCCTCGCCTCGCGCTCGAACCGGGTGAGGAAGGTGGGGTCGGCGGCGTACTGCGGCGACATCACCTTGATCGCCACGGGTCGGTCGAGTCGCAGGTCGACGCCCCGGTACACGGTGGACATGCCGCCCCTGGCCAGCCGCGGGCCGATCCGGTAGCGGCCCTCCAGCAGCAGGCCGGACAGCGAGTCGGGGCGGGACGCCCGGCGCTCGCCCCGGGCCGGCACCTGCCGCGGCGGCCGACCGCCGGTGGAGGGACCGCCCGGTTCACGCACGAGCCAATCCTAGGGACCGGCCACCGGACGCCCGGGGTTTCGCGGCGGGCCGGGATGTCGCCCCACCGGCTCGGGATCGCCAGCGGGCCGGATGTCGCCCCACCGGCTGGGATCGCCAGCGGGCCGGATGTCGCCGCCCCGGGTGGCCGGCCCCGGTCGTCACCACCGCCGTCACTAGGGTGGGCGCCGTGACCGACGCACCGACCGGCCCGACGTACCTTCCGGTCCCGGACATCGCCGAACAGCTGGGCCTGGTGGTGACCAAGGTCCATCAGTTGCTGCGCGATCGCCTGCTCATCGCCGTTCGCCGTGACGGGCCGCTGGTGATCCCCGCCGAGTTCGTGATGGACGGCGCGGTGGTCAAGGGCCTGCCCGGCACGATCACCCTGCTGTCCGATGCCGGCTTCTCCGACCAGGAGATCGTGGACTGGATGTTCGCCGAGGACCCCTCGCTGCCCGGCAGCCCGATCCGGGCGCTGCGGGAGAACCGGGGCCGCGAGGTGCACCGGCGCGCGCAGACGGCCGGATTCTGAGCGAGTCCCGCCGCCGTTGCGTCCTGCGGAGTGAGGGTCATGACGCGCCACCCGCAGCACGCAAACGACCGATCCCGAGCGGCCGATAGGATTTCGCCCATGGTGACCGTGCGCGAGCAGCTGGCCACCCCCGGACCGCACTTCTCGGTGGAGTTCTACCCGCCGCGCAGCGACGAGGAGGAATCCGTCCTCTGGACCGCGATCCGCCGGCTGGAGGTGCACCGGCCGGCGTTCGTCTCGGTCACCTACGGCGCGGGCGGCTCCCGGCGGGACCGCACGATCCGGGTCACCGAGCGGATCGCCACCCAGACCACGCTGCTGCCGGTGGCCCACCTGACCGCTGTGGGCCACACCGTGCCCGAGCTGCGCCGGGTGATCGGTTCGTACGCCGCGGCGGGCATCCACAACATCCTGGCGCTGCGCGGCGACCCGCCGGGGGCGGACCCGCTGGCGCCGTGGGAGCCGACGCCCGGCGGACTGTCGCACGCCGCTGACCTGGTCCGGCTGGCCCGCTCGCTCGGTGCGTTCACGGTCGGCGTGGCCGCCTACCCGGGCAAGCACCCGCAGTCCCCGGACGTGGCCACCGACACCCGCTTCCTGGCCGAGAAGGTGACGGCCGGCGCCGACTTCATCATCACCCAGATGCTGTTCTCCGCCGCCGACTACGCCGCCCTGCGCGACCGGGCCGCGGCGGCCGGGGTGGACGTGCCGATCCTGCCGGGCATCATGCCGGTGACGAGTTCCGCCCGGCTGGCCCGGATCTGCCAGCTGTCCGGGCAGCCGGTGCCGGCCGACCTGGCGGACCGGCTGGCGGCGGTCGCGGACGACCCGGCGGCCGGCCGGGCGATCGGTTTTCAGCACGCCGTCCAGATGTGCACCGAACTGCTCGCCATGGGCGCGCCGGCGCTGCACTTCTACACCTTCAACCGGTCCAAGGCGACGCTCGACCTGCTGGCCGCGCTCGGCCTGGGGGCCCACCGGCCAATCCGGACGGCCCGCCCGGACTCCTCGTCACCGCCGGGCCCCATGCCCGTCACCGCCACCGCCCCCCGCGCCAGCTGACCAGCCGACCGCCGACCAGGAGGGGGTGACGACACGGACATCCGGCTTCCCGCGGCCTTCGGGCTGTCCGCGCTCATCCTGATCCTGGCCGTGATCGCGGTGCGCATCTCCCGCCGTTTCGGGCTGCCCACCCTGCTGCTCTACCTGGGCATCGGCATGCTGTTCGGCAACGCCGGGTTCGGCATCGACTTCTCCAACACCCTGCTCACCGAACATCTGGGCCTGGCGGCGCTGGTGTTCATCCTGACCGAGGGTGGGCTGACCACCCGCTGGGCGAACGTGCGGCCGGCCCTCGGGCTGGGCGTCGCGATGGCCACCGTGTCGGTCGTGGTGTCGATCGCGGTGGCCGCCGTCGGCGTGCACCTGCTGCTCGGGCTGGACTGGCGGGTCTCGCTCACCTGGGGAGCCGTGCTGTCCAGCACCGACGTGGCCGCGGTGTTCTCGGTGCTGCGCGGCGTCGGGGTGCGCCCCAAGCTGGCCGCGGCGCTGGAACTGGAGTCCGGGCTCAACGACGCGCCCGTGGTGATCGCCGTGCTGCTGTTCGCTGGCGGCAGCGCGATCCACTGGACCGACCCGCTGCTGGTGGTCTACGAGCTGATCGCGGGCGCGGCGATCGGGCTGGCGCTCGGCTTCGCCGGCTCCTGGTGGTTGCGCCGGGGATCGCTGCCGGCCACCGGCCTGTACCCGCTGGCCGCCATCGCGGTGGCCTCGGGCGCCTACGCCGGCGCGCAGTTCGCGCACGCCTCCGGGTTCCTGGCCACCTACCTGGCCGCGCTGGTGCTGGGCAACAGCGAACTGCCGCAACGGGCATCCACCCTGTCCTTCGCGGAGGGGCTCGGCTGGGTCGCGCAGATCGGGTTGTTCGTGCTGCTGGGGCTGTACGTCGATCCGACCAAGCTGCCCGCCGCCCTGGTGCCCGGGGTGATCATCGGACTGATGGTGCTGCTGGTGGCCAGGCCGCTGTCGGTGATCGCCGCGGCGCTGCCGTTCCGATTGCCCTGGCGCGAGCAGGCGTTCCTGTCCTACTCCGGTTTGCGCGGGGCGGTGCCCATCGTGTTGGCGCTTATCCCGCTGTCCGTGGGCCAGCCGCACAGCGCCGAACTGGTCGCGGTGATCGTGGTGGCCGTGGTGATCTACACCCTGCTGCAGGGCACCACCCTGCCGATGGTGGCCAGGGCGCTGCGGGTGGTGGACAACGGCACGGCCACCGAGGTGCATATCGACGTGGCGCCGCTGGATGAGATGAAGGCGCACGTGCTGCAGGTGCGGGTGCCGGATGGGTCCCGGCTGCACGGGGTGTACCTGACCCAGTTGCGGCTGCCGGAGGGGGCGGTGGTGGCCCTGCTGATGCGCCAGGGGGCTCCGCTGCAGACCGACCGGACCACCCGGCTGCAATCCGGGGACCAGTTGCTGATCGTGACGCCGGAGCGGGTGCGCACCGCCACCGAGCGGCGGCTGCGGGCGGTCGCCCGCGGCGGAGCGCTGGCCCGCTGGTTCGGCGAGGGCGGCGAGCCGACGCGGGGCTGACCGGCGGCATGGTCACCGGCCGTGCCCGGGTTTGCAAGACTGGAACGGTGACGACGCACCGCACGGACACACCCGGCGACCAGCCCGGCCCTCCGGCCGAGGAGCAGCCCGGCGGCAGCGTCACCGAACCCAGCGAAGCATCGGCCGCGACGACGGCGCCGCCGTCCGCCGCACCCCACCGGCCGCGGCGCAAGGTGCTGCTGCTGGTCGGCATCGCGGTGCTGGTGCTCGCCGTGGACATCGTCACGAAGGTCATCGCGGTGGCCACCCTGACGCCCGGGCAGTCACCGCGGATCCTGGGCGGCCTCGTCTACTTCTCGCTGTTCCGCAATTCCGGGGCCGCCTTCTCCATGGCCACCGGGATGACCTGGATCCTGGCCGTGATCGCGCTGGCCGTGGTGGCCTTCATCATCCGGATGGCGCCGCGCATGCGGTCCACCCCATGGGCGGTGTGCCTGGGGCTGATCCTGGGCGGGGCGCTGGGCAACCTGACCGACCGCATCTTCCGCGCGCCCGGGGTGATGCGCGGCCACGTCGTCGACTTCATCTCGGTGTTCGGGCCGGACGCGCAGTACTTCCCGGTGTTCAACGCCGCGGACTCCGCGATCACCATCGGAGGCATCACCCTGGTACTGATCTCGTTGCTGGGCATCGACTTCGACGGCCGGCGGCACCGCCGCGGATCGGCCGGGGACGGCCACCCGGCGGCGCCCGCGCAGGACCGCAGCCCGGCGGAGCCCACGCAGGACCGTGGCGCGGTGGCGCCCACGCAGGACCGTGGCCCGGTTGCGCCCACGCAGGACCGTGGCCCGGTTGCGCCCGCGCAGGACCGCAGCCTGGCCGCGCCGGCGCAGGACCGCGACGCCGCCGGGTCCGCCGACAAGCGCGCCGATGGGTGAGTCCCGGCAGATCCCGGTGCCCGAGGGCCTGGCCGGCCTGCGTGCCGACACCGGCCTGGCCAGGATGCTCGGCCTGAGCCGCACCGCGGTGGCCACCATGCTGGACGCCGGCGACGTCGCCGCGGACGGCCGGCCGCTGGGGCGGTCCGAGCCGCTGGCCGCCGGCACCCTGTTGGACATCACCTTGCCGGACCCGCCGTCGGCCGCGCCGCCGGCCAGCCGCCCGGTGGACGGCCTGCGGGTGCTGCACCAGGACGCGGACATCGTGGTGGTGGACAAGCCCGTCGGGGTCGCCGCGCACCCCAGCCCCGGGTGGACCGGACCCACCGTGGTCGGTGGCCTGGCGGCCATGGGGATTCCGGTGGCCACCTCGGGTGCGGCCGAGCGACAGGGCATCGTGCACCGGCTGGACGTCGGCACCACCGGGGTGATGGTGGTGGCGCGCAGCGAGCACGCGTACTCGGTGCTCAAGGACGCGTTCCGGCACCGCACGGTCGACAAGGTCTATCACGCGGTGGCGCAGGGCCACCCCGACCCGACCTCCGGCACCATCGATGCGCCCATCGGCCGGCATCCCCGAGCCGACTACAAGTTCGCGGTGGTGGCCGACGGCCGCCCCAGCGTCACCCACTACGAGACGCTGGAGGCCTTCCCGGCCGCCACGCTGATGCAGGTGCACCTGGAGACCGGCCGCACGCACCAGATCCGGGTGCACTTCGCGGCACTGCGTCACCCGCTGGTCGGCGACCGCACTTATGGGGCCGATCCGGTGCTGGCCGACCGGCTGGGGCTGGCCCGGCAGTGGCTGCACGCCTACTCGCTGAGCTTCGCCCACCCGGACGACGGGCGGACGGTGACCTATACCAGCGACTACCCGGACGACCTGGCCGCCGCCTTGGAGACACTGCGCGCCGCGGCCTGATCCCGAGCCGGGGGCGCTGTCGGTGGTGTGCGGAAGGATCCGGGCCATCGGTGGGACACCGTGGTCCCGCCGCATCGCCGAGGAGGGTTCGTGGACTGGACGAAGGAACTGGCAGCGCAGCTGACCTGGCACTGGGAGGCCCAGCTCCGGCCCCGGCTGGCCGGGCTGACCGACGAGGAGTACTTCTGGGAGCCGGTGCGGGGCAGCTGGAACATCAGGCCGCGCGGTGCGGCCACCACGCCGATGGCGGCCGGTGGTGGCGACCTGGTGATGGATTACGCCTATCCGGAGCCGACGCCGGCGCCGGTGACGACGATCGCGTGGCGGTGCGCCCACCTCCTGGTGGGCGTGTTC
>DASSTH010000227.1:0-6066 GCA_035708025.1 Nakamurella sp.
CCGGGAGCTGCGGCGGCCCGGGCACGCCCGAGCCGCAAGCCCAACCAGCCGGCCAGTGCCACCAGCGGGAGCGCGGCCAGGAGCAGCAGGTCGGGCACGCCCCCAATGGTAGGTGGGCGGGGATCGGGTGGGCGCCGGCAATGACCCCGGCCGGGGGCAACCGGAGCGGAATCGGCAACAGTTCATCGGTGGTTCACCGGCCGTTCACCCGGCCATCGGTCCGAAAAGTCGCAACTCGATGCCCGACCGCGAACCGCGACCTGCACAAACGCTTGAGACCCGCGATCGAGTTGCGACTTTTCGGAGCTGAGCTCGCGGGCGGGCCAGCCCCCGGGAGCCGGCCGGTCCCGTCGAGTGCGTCATCACTCGCCGACGCCGCTGCACCGGAGCCCGGCAACGACACCGTGTTGACGGGTCGGCGCGGTCAGACCTTGCGCAGGTACAGCCGCCACTGGTCGTGCCAGTCGGTGCTGTCGCCGCCGCCCTCGCGCTCGATGGTGAAGTGGGTGCCGATGGCGTCCAACACCGCATCCCGGTCGAACACCGTGCGCACCGAGCTTCCGGTCGGTTCGTTCGGCGGGCTGACGAAGAACGACATGTACGCCCGGCCGGTCTCGCCGAGCACCCGGGCGGTTTCGTCGATGTACCGCTGCGCCACCTCGAACCGGCCCAGATGGGTGTACAGCGACCCGGCGATCACCGCGTCGAAGCTGCCGTCCGGGAACGGGAAGGCGGCCCGCTCGGGAGCCAGCGAACCACCCGGGTTGTACATGTCGTTGGCCACGTCGAAGTGCACGAAACGGGCCCGGCCGGTGGAGGCGAACGCGCCGTTGGCGTAGTCGACGCTGTCCTTGATCACCTCAAGGCCGACGTACTCCGCTACGCCCAGCTGCAGCAGCCCGATGGCCTGCCGGCCGTTGCCGGCGCCCACGTCCAGCACCCGGTCTCCCGGTCGGACGGTGCCGCTGGCGGCGAAGTCCAGCGCCTCGGCCATGGAGGCGGTGACCGCCCGGGAGGGGGTGACGATGTGTCCGGCCCTGGCCCCCGCCAGCAGCGGCATCCATGGCCGGATGGCCGGGTCGTTGCGGTGCTGCAACACGTCCTTGCGCACCAGCGCGCGCTTGGCCAGTCGGCGGGCCCAGGGCATCAGCCGGCGATGCCGCAGGTCCTCACCCGACATCAGCCCTCCCGTATCGCCAAGGCCCCCGGTGGCCTGCGCGGCAGGGTAGCAGGACCCCGGCCCGCGGCAGGGTGCGCGGTCGCGCACATCGTTCATCCCGCGTTCACCGAGGTATTGCCGTGCGGTCGGATTAGCCACCTACCGTGTCCATCATGCGAGAGGCGTATCACTCCCAACTGGCGGCGTTGACGGACGAGGGCGCTGCGATGTGCCGGATGGCCACGGACGCGATGCGCGACGCGCACCTGGCCTTGATGCGGGCCGATCTGTCGCTCGCCGAGATCGTGATCGACCGGGACCGAGAGCTGGACCGGATGCGCGGTTGGGCGGAGGAGGCGGTGCTGCAACTGCTCGCCCTGCAGGCCCCGGTGGCCACGGATCTGCGCGGGGCGCTGGCCACGCTGTGGATGACCGCGGATGCGCAACGAATGGGCACGCTGGCCATCCACATCGCCAAGGCGGTCCGCCGGCGGCATCCGGACTCCGCGCTGACCGAGTCGGTTCGCCCGGTGTTCGAGCAGATGGGGACGGTCGCCGTGGCGTTGGGCCAGGCGGCGGCGCGCTGCATCGCGGACCGGGACGTCGTGCTCGCCATGACGCTGGACTCCGACGATGACGCGATGGACGGTCTGCACCGCGAGCTGTTCGCGGTCCTGCTGTCCCCGGCCTGGTCCGACGGAATCCCGGCGGCGGTGGACATCTCGCTGCTGGGCCGGTTCTACGAGCGCTTCGCCGACCACGCCGTCGCGATCGCCCGGAGGGTGGTGTTCACCGTCACCGGCAGGAACGTGGGCGGCGACACGACGGTGACGAACACCCCCCGCTGACCCGCGACAAGGGCCGCTGGGCGCGCGGTGGCGGCCGAGCGGCCGCTCCGGTTCAGCCGAACCGGCCGGAGATGTAGTCCTCGGTGGCCTTCTCGGCTGGGTTGGAGAACATCGTGGCGGTGTCGCCGAACTCGACAAGGCGGCCCGGCTGCCCGACGCCGGACAGGTTGAAGAACGCCGTGTAGTCCGACACCCGCGCCGCCTGCTGCATGTTGTGGGTGACGATGACGATCGTGTAGTCCGACTTCAGCTGGCCGATCAGGTCCTCGATGGCCAGTGTGGAAATCGGGTCCAGCGCCGAACACGGCTCGTCCATCAGCAGCACCTGCGGACGCACCGCGATCGCCCGCGCGATGCACAGCCGCTGCTGCTGCCCGCCGGACAGCCCGGCGCCCGGCCGGTTCAGCCGGTGCGCCACCTCGTCCCACAGGTTGGCGCCGCGCAGCGAGCGTTCCACGATCGCGTCGAACTCCGCCCGTGGCTTGCGGATCCCGGCGATCTTGTAGCCGGCGATGACGTTGTCGTAGATCGACATGGTGGGGAACGGGTTCGCCCGCTGGAAGACCATGCCGATGGCCCGGCGCACCCGGGTCGGGTCCACCCCCGGCTGGTACAGATCGGCGCCGTCCAGCAGCACCGAACCGGCCACCCGGCCACCCGGCACCACCTCGTGCATCCGGTTGAGCGCCCGCAGGAAGGTGGACTTGCCGCATCCGGACGGTCCGATCAGCGCCGTGACCTTGCCGGGGGCGATGCTCAGGCTGGCGTCCTGCACCGCCAGGAAGTCGCCGTAGTAGATGTTCAGGTCGTGCACGTCGATTCGCTTGGACATCGATCTCTTCCTATGTCGATTTCGGCTTGGCCAGCGCCGCCAATACGTGCGCGACGACATTGATCACCAGCACCAGCAGCACCAGCACCAACGCGGCCGCCCAGGCACGCGGTTCGCTGAACGTCCCGCTGTTGCCGGTGCGCTTGCCGAGCTGGTCCCAGATGAACATCGGCAGACTGGCCTGGTCGCCGGAGAACGGGTCGTTGTTGATCCGGGAGCTGTAGCCGACCAGCAGGATCAGCGGCGCCGTCTCCCCGGTCACCCGCGCGATCGCCAGCAGGCAGGAGGTGATCAGCCCGGACAACGCGGTCGGCAGGACCACCTTCAGCACGGTGCGCCACTTCGGCACCCCGAGCGCATAGCTGGCCTCCCGCAGCTGGTCCGGGACCAGCCGGAGCATCTCCTCCCCCGCCCGGATCACCACCGGCAGCATCAGCAGCGCCAGCGCCAGCGAGCCGGCGGCGCCGAACGGCCGCAGACCGGTGCCCAGCAGCAGGAAGCTGTAGACGAACAGCCCGGCCACGATCGACGGGACGCCGGTCATCACGTCCACGAAGAAGGTGACCGCACGGGCGAACGGCCCGCCTCGGGCGTACTCCACCAGGTAGACGGCGGTCAGCACACCCAGCGGCAAGGCGATCAGCGAGGCGACGCCGACCTGTTGCAGGGTGCCGACGATGGCGGCGTACACCCCGCCGCCGGGCATCGACGCGGTCACCCCGTTCATCGAGTGGGTGAGCAGCGTCCAGGACAACGCCGGGGCTCCCTTGGCCGCGATGTAGCCCAGGATGAGCAACAGTGGCGTGACCGCCGCCAGCATGCAGGCGTAGATCACCGTGCTGGCCAGCCGGTCCTTGGCCCGTCGGCGGCCCTCCACCCGGAACGACCACGCCGTCAGCAGGGTGATGAATAGCACGACCGCCGCGACGGTGGTGGTCGTCCAGCCGGACCAGCCGAACGCGGCCCGGGCCGCCAGTGCCAAGCCGGCGCCGGACGCCGCGCAGAACGCCGCAGCCCAGCGGGGCAGGTGCACCCCGGCCAGCCGGAGCGTGCCGGGGTCGGCGTGCCTGGCACGGGACGGCCTGGTATTCACGGCCGTCATCGGAACTCCTTGCGCCGAGCCACGATCAGCCGCGCGGCCGAGTTGACCAGCAAGGTGATCGCGAACAGGCAGAGGCCCGCGAACACCAGGGCCGGGATGCCCTTGGCGGAACTGGTCGCCTCGCCGAACTTCAGCGCGATGGTGGAGGCCAGGGTGTCGCCGCCGGGTTCGGTCAGGTGCCAGTTGATGGCGAATCCGGAGTTGAGCACCAGCGCCACGGCGATGGTTTCGCCCAGCGCGCGGCCCAGGCCGAGCATCGCCGCGGAGATCACCCCCGGCCGTCCGAACGGCAGCACCGCTGTTCGCATGACCTCCCAACGGGTCGCGCCGAGCGCCCGGGCGGCGTCCATCAGCTCATCGGGGACCTGCCGGAAGACCTCGCGGGTGATCGCCGAGATGGTGGGGATGATCATGATCGCCAACACGATCCCGGCCATCAGCAGGCTCTGCCCGAACTGCGCGGTGGTGACACCCGGAAGAGTGTTGCGGAACAACGGGATCCAGCCCAGGTACTCCGACAACCAGGCCTGGAATCCCCGGGTGTTCGGGATCAGGAAGTACAACCCCCACATGCCGAACACCAGGGACGGCACCGCAGCCAGTAGGTCGGTGATGCCGCCCAACACGACCGCCAGCCGCCGGGGCGCGTAGTGCGCGATGAACATCGCCACGCCGATCGAGACCGGCACCGCGATCAGCGAGGCGATCAGCGAGGTGACCAGCGTGCCGAACGCGATGGCCGCGATACCGAACAACGGCGGTGACGCCTGTGGCAGCCATTGCTGGGTCAGGATCAGGTTCCCGCTGTTGCCGGAGAACGCCGGTAGCGCCTTCCAGATCAGGAAGGCGCCGATGGCGGCCATCACCGCCAGCACCAGCCCGCCGGCGCCGGCGGCGATCCGAGCGAACAGCCGGTCCGCCCGCTGCCCGCCGGCGGCCGGGACGGCCGCCGGCGGGGTCGCATCGCCGGTGGTAACCGGGGGAAGGTCGTGGCCGGTGACGGGGATCCGCGGACCGGTCGGCGTGGTCGGAGCGCGCACCGTCGGTTAGGACAACGCCTGGATCGCCGCCACGACCTTCTGCTGCACCGGCGCCGGCAGCGGCGCCGAGCCCAGTGCCACCAGCGACGTCTGGCCGTCGGTGGCGGCGTAGCCCAGGAACGACTTCAGCAGCGCCGCGGTGTCGCCGTTCCCGCCGCTGCACACCATCTCATAGGTGACCAGGATGACCGGGTATGCGCCGGGGGCCTTCGTGGCGTAGTCCAGCTTCAGGGCGAGGTCCTTGCCCTGGCCGACGATCTCGGCGGCCTGCACCGCCAGTCCGGCCGATTCGGCGGTCAGCGCCACCGGCCCGGATCCGTTGTCCACCTCGGCCATCGCGAGCTGGTTGTTGATCGCATACGACCACTCCACGTAGCCGATGGCGCCCTCGGTGGACTGCACCGCCTTGGCGACCCCGTCGCTGCCCTGCGCACCGGTGCCGCCCGGCGCAGTCCATGCCTTGCCGCCGGTGAACGTCCAGCCGCCCGCGGCCGCCAGGTACTTGGTGAAGTTGTCGGTGGTGCCGGAGTCCTCGGACCGGTGCACCGTCTGGATGGCCTGGGCGGGCAGGTCCACCCCGGGGTTGATGTCCGCGATCGCGGGGTCATTCCAGGTCTTGATCTGGCCGCCGAAGATGCCGGCCAGCACGGTCGGCGTCATGATCAGCTTCTCGACGCCGTTCAGGTGGTAGGCGACGGCGATGGGGCCGGTGACCAGAGGCAGGTCGATCGCGTCGTGGCCGGCGCACCGGTCGGCCTTCGCCTGGGCGAGTTCCTCCGGCTTCATCGCCGAGTCGGAGCCGCCGAAGTCGGTCTGCTTGGCGATGAAGTCGGACACACCCTTGCCCGACCCGCCGCCGCCGTAGTCGTTGATGCTCGCACCGCACTTGGAGTTGTAGTCGGCGATCCACTGGGCGATGGCATTGCCCTGCGCGGTGGAACCGCTGGAGCGAAGCGTCCCGGTCGCGCAGGCGAAGCCCGCCGACGCGAAGGTGATCGGCGACCCGGCGGCACCGCTGCCGGGGTCGGTGGCGCCGCTGCCGACGCCGGTCGTGTCGGTGGCGCCGCTGCCGGCATCGGGGGTGC
>DASSTH010000228.1:0-4236 GCA_035708025.1 Nakamurella sp.
GCGTCCAGGTCGATGCCGTACACGCACGCGGTGCCGTACGCGACGTACACGATGTCGGCCAGCGCATCGGCCACGCCGACCAGGTCGCCGGCGGAGCCGGCGGCGCGCAGCTCCGCCAGCTCCTCCTCGATCAGCGCCTGCCGGAGTTCCACCTGGCCGGACTCCAGGGCCGCCGTCGGCCGGTCGGCCAGCGGCAGCCGGAAGGCACGGTGGAACTCCCGCACCTGCTCGGCGATCCGGCTGAGGCCGGCGGGTGCGGCGGTTGCGGCGGGCAGGGGGCGCCCGGCCGGGGCGTCAGGCACAGTCGACGCAGACCAGTCGGCCGTCGGTCTCCGAAGCCAGCCGGCTGCGGTGCTGCACCAGGAAGCACACCGAGCAGGTGAACTCGTCGGCCTGCTTGGGCACCACCGAGACGGTCAGCTCCTCCCCGGACAGGTCGGCACCGGGCAGTTCGAAGCTCTCGGCGGTGTCGCCCTCGTCGACGTCCACCACCGAGGACTGCGCCTCGTTGCGGCGGGCCTTCAACTCCTCCAGGGAGTCCTCGCTGACGTCGTCCGATTCGTTGCGGCGCGGAGCGTCGTAATCGGTTGCCATCGTCATTCCTTCATCTCGTGAGTGGTTCGCGCACGGGTTGATGTGATCGCGTCGCGGTGGGTTGTCCACTGCGTCGCGCTTGCTAACGCGGCAGCACCCGGTTTTGTGCCCGGGTGGGTGGAGATCGGTGCCACACCCGGACCGTTTCCCAGTGGGGGGCGCGCAGCAGGGTAGCCGATCCGGCGACCCGGCAGGACCGCGGGGCCGTCACGACGCGCCGGGCGCGCGGCCGGTGGGTGCCGACCGCATACCCTGGCACCGGGCCGCGCACGGCCATCGCACGAAGGAGGCAGCCACCGGTGAGTCCCGACCCAGCGTCCCCACGGTACCGGCGGCGGCGCCGTTGGCCGATGCTGCTGGTGATGGTGGCGCTGCTGGCCGGCGTGATCGTGGTGTGGGCGCAGGTCCTCAAACCGGCGCCCGCGGAGGAGGCGGGCTGCAACGAGCCGGGACCGGCGCCCACCTCGCGAGCCGTCACCAGGAGCACCAGCAGCACTACCAACACCAGCAGCACCAGCACCGGGACGGGCACCAGCACCGGCACCCGCACGTCGGGCACCGGATCGACGTCGACCGCAACCACCAGCACCACCGCCAGCAGCCGGATCACCACCACCCTGGGCACCTTCACCGACCCGAACACCCTGGCCGCCACCCGCCCGGCGGACCCCAGCCAGGTCCCGCTGCGCGTGCTCAATGCCAGCGACGTCACCGGCCAGGCGAAGACCGTCACCGACGAACTGCGGTCCGCCGGATTCGCCTCGATCCTGCAGCAGGCCAACGACCCGCTGTACCCGGCGTGGGACCTGCGCTGCTACGGCGAGATCCGCTACGGACTGGCCGGGCTGGCGGAGGCCCGCACCGTGCTGATCGTCGCGCCGTGCGCGCAACTGGTGCAGGACGACCGCGCGGACAACTCGGTGGACCTGGCGCTGGGAAAGCGGTACGAGGTGGAACCGATCAGTGACGCGATCCGCGACCAGCTCACCAAGATCAAGAACGCCTCGGCGCCACCGCCGGTCATCGAGGGCCAGACGGTGTCCATCCGGCCGCTGCCCAGCATCCCGCCGCTACCCGACCGCTCCGGCTGCCCGGCCTAGTTCATCCCGGTCCGCCTAGGATCATCGCGCGAGGACGACGGCAGGGAGCGTGCACCGTGGCAGACCGCAGGGCCCATCTGGGCTTCGGCATCGACATCGGCGGCACCGGGATCAAGGGTGCGCTGGTCGACCTGCGGGACGGCAGCCTGGCCTCCGACCGGTTCCGGCTGGACACCCCGCGGCCGTCCACCCCGCCGGCGGTGGCCCAGACGGCCGGTCTGGTGGCCGGGAACGTGGACTACTCCGGCCCGGTCGGGGTGACCTTCCCCGGTGTGGTGATGCACGGCACGGTGCTCACCGCGGCGAACGTTGACGAATCCTGGGTGGGCACCTCGCTGGTGGAGACCGTCGGGCCGTTGCAGCCCGGGCCGGTGACGGCACTCAACGACGCGGACGCCGCCGGCCTGGCTGAGGTGCGATACGGCGCTGGCGAGAAGCAGTCCGGCCTGGTGATCATGGTCACGCTGGGCACCGGGATCGGCACCGCCCTGATCCACGACGGGATCCTGGTGCCGAACGCCGAGCTCGGCCACATGGAGGTGGACGGGCACGACGCCGAGACCCGGGCCTCGGTGGCGGCGCGGGAACGCCGCGGCATGACCTGGGAGCAGTGGGCCCGCAAGGTGCAGAAGTACCTGCGGCGGCTGGAGGATCTGCTCTGGCCCGAACTGTTCATCCTCGGCGGCGGGGTGTCCAAGAAGCCGGACAAGTGGTTCGGCCTGATCGAGACCCGGACCCCGAAGGTGATCGCGACGCTGGCCAACAACGCCGGCATCGTCGGGGCGGCACTGGCTGCCGCGGAGGCGAAGCCACCTGCCGGGCCACGCTCCGCCGCTCCTCGAACGTCGTCGCGGGTGCGCTGACCCGGGCTGACCGGCGAACTGACAGCGGTGCCCTCCGGCCGCCGTTACACTGGAACGGCCGCCATCCGGCCGGGCCGATCGGGTCGGGACCATCGGGCCGCGCCACCAACGACCACCACACCGGTTCATGGCGCATGACAGCAGGCGGCTCTGGTCAGCGAAAGGGCATCAGTGGCAGGCGCACCAGCATCCTCGCATTCGGCATCGAACACCGACGACCAGCACGCAGATCGCGGCCACCGCCGCACCGGCGTGGCGCAGGTGATCGAGGCGGTTCCGGCAGTCTCCTCGGGCCGCAAGGGCGGTGGGAAGCGGGACGCGGCGTCCACCTCGCAGCCGTCCGGCCACCAGACCGGTCCGGTCGCCGACGAGGCGGCCGGCAGCGCGACGGCCAACGGCAGCGCCGCGGCATCGAAGTCGAGCGGCACTGCCCCGGCCAGGACCAAGACGGCCAAGACCGGCGCGGCCAAGACCGCGACGGCCAAGACCGAAGCGGCCAAGACCACGACCGCCGCCGCCGGGACCGCACCCGCTAAAACCGCACCCGCTAAAAGCAAGGCCGCCAAGACGGCCGCGGCCAAGTCCACCAAGGCGGGCGGGGGCAAATCGCCCAAGGGGGCCGATACCGATCCCGACCTGATCGACGAGATCGAGGACGACGACCTGTCCGACGTGGACCTGGAGGACGTGGTCGCCGACGACGCCGAGGAGCTGGACGAGGTCGAAGAGGACGCCGAGGAGGCGGAAGACGAGGTCGCCGACGCCCCCGAAGGCACCGTCACCGCCATCGGCAAGGCCACCACGGCCGGAGCCGCTCCGGCCGCCGACGCCGCGGAGCCCGAGGGCGAGGACTTCTCCTGGGACGACGAGGAGGAGTCCGAGGCGCTCAAGCAGGCCCGCAAGGACGCCGAGCTCACCGCGTCCGCCGACTCGGTGCGCGCCTACCTCAAGCAGATCGGCAAGGTCGCGTTGCTCAACGCCGAGGAGGAGGTGGACCTCGCCAAGCGGATCGAGGCCGGCCTGTTCGCGGTGGAGCGGCTGCGGCAGATCGCCGAGGCGGGCGAGAAGCTGGCCACCCAGATGCGCCGCGATCTGAACTGGGTCAAGCGGGACGGGGAGCGCGCCAAGAACCACCTGTTGGAGGCGAACCTGCGGCTGGTGGTGTCGCTGGCCAAGCGCTACACCGGCCGCGGCATGGCCTTCCTGGACCTGATCCAGGAGGGCAACCTGGGCCTGATCCGCGCGGTGGAGAAGTTCGACTACACCAAGGGCTACAAGTTCTCCACCTACGCCACCTGGTGGATCCGGCAGGCGATCACCCGGGCGATGGCCGACCAGGCCCGCACCATCCGGATCCCGGTGCACATGGTCGAGGTGATCAACAAGCTGGGCCGAATCCAGCGCGAGCTGCTGCAGGACCTGGGCCGTGAGCCCACGCCCGAGGAGCTGGCCAAGGAGATGGACATCACCCCGGACAAGGTGCTGGAGATCCAGCAGTACGCCCGGGAGCCGATCAGCCTGGACCAGACCATCGGCGACGAGGGCGACTCGCAGTTGGGCGACTTCATCGAGGACTCCGAGGCCGTCGTCGCGGTGGACGCGGTGTCGTTCACGCTGCTGCAGGACCAGCTGCAGTCGGTGTTGCAGACGCTGTCCGAGCGCGAGGCCGGTGTGGTGCG
>DASSTH010000229.1:0-8719 GCA_035708025.1 Nakamurella sp.
GCGGCGGGCGGGCAACAGTCCGGCGGCCAGACCTGCCGCCACCGCCCCGGCGGCGATGAGCAGCAACTGCAGGATCGGCACCCGGATCACCAACGGCCCGTTCGCCGCCAGCCCGGCGAGGGTCGCGGAGCCGAGCACCAGGCCCAGCGCGACGCCCGCCACCACTGCCACCGCGGCGATCAGCACCGCCTCGGCGCGCACCATCGACCGCAGCTGAGCCCGGGTCATGCCGACCGCGCGCAGCAGCCCGATCTCCCGGGTGCGCTCCACGATGGACAGCGCCAGCGTGTTGGTGATGCCCAGCAACGCGATCAGCACGGCGAAGCCCAGCAGCACGGTGATCAGCCCGAGCACCTGGTCGATCGCGCCGGCCCGGGCGGCGGCGGCCTGCGCCTGGTCCAGGATCTCGGCGTTGGGGAAGTCCGCCACCGCGGCCTGCAGCGCGGCCCGGGCCGCCTGCTGGTCGGCATCCGCAGCGAGGGTGACAAAGACGGTGGCGTCGACGTTCTCGCTGTAGTGCTGCGCGTAGCCGGTCAGTGAGATCAGGTAGCTGGTGGACAGCGCCCGTGCCGAGTCGTCCGAGATGATCCCCACCACCTGCACCTGCTGGGTGCCGTCTCGGGGGAAGGTCATGGACAGCGCGTCGCCCACGGAGAGGCTTCGCTCCCGGGCGACCGTGTCGGCCACCACCACCCCGCCGCCATCCAGCGCGGCCAGGCTGCCCTCGGTCATGGTGATCCGGGACGCACCCGGCAGGCCGGATGGGTCCACCGCGGTCAGCACGCTGGTCATCCCCCCATCCAGCCAGTGACCGAACCGGATCGGCGTCACCGCCTCGACCTGTGGCACCGCCGCCGCGCGGGCGGCGACCTCGGGAGAGAGCCCGCCCAGCATCTCGGCCCGGCTGCTCTGGATGAGCAGGTCCGCAGTCACCGCCTCGCTACCCGTGGCGGCGATCGCGCGCACCGAGGCGCCCAGCACCGAGACGAAGGCGATCAATGCCAGTCCCAGGCCCAGCGCCATCGCGGTCGACGCGGTTCGCCGCGGGTTGCGCACCACAGCCTCCCTGGCCAACCGACCGGGCACCCCGAGGCCGCCCAGCGGCCGACCGACCGCCAGGGCCAGTCGCGGGGTCAGCGCCGGCGCCAGCATCACCAGCCCGGCCAGCAGCAGCACCGCGCCGAGCGCCACGGCGGCCACGTCCCGCAGCACCACCGCGGCACCGAGCACCGCCAGGCCCAAACCGGCCAGCACCCAGCCGGTGACGCTCCGGCCGCGCCGCGGCCCGCTGGACACCGGGTCGGCGGCCCGCATCGCGGTGACCGGCGCGACCCGGGCGGCGCGGCGGGCGGGGCCCAGCGCGGCGAGCACCGTCACCGCGGTCCCGGCCAGCACCGCGATCAGCAGCGACGACCCGGTGATGGACAGCGGCCCGTCCGGCAGCGCCAGGCCGGCTTGCTGCGCCAGCCCGCGCAGGCCATAGGCACCGCCGATGCCCAGACCGGTTCCGCCGACGGCTCCGGTGATCCCGACCAGCAGCGCCTCGCCGAGCACCGAGCCGAACACCTGCCGGCCGGTGGCGCCGGCGGCGCGCAGCAGCGCCAGCTCGCGCGAGCGCTGGCTCAGCACGATCCCGAAGGTGTTGGCGATCAGGAAGCCGCCGACGACCAGGCCGGCCGCGGCCAGCGCCAGCAGCACGATGCGCAGGTAGTCGATGCTCTGCGCGGCCGCATCGGCGCTGGCCGCCGCCGCGTCCTGCGCACCGGTGGCCGCATAGTCCGGGCCGAGCATGCCGGCCAGCCGCTCCCGCAGGCCGGTCACGTCCGTCCCATCGGCGGCGATCACGTCGACGGAGCTGATGCCGGTTCCGAGGCCCAGCAGCCCCTGCGCGGCGGGCAGGTCGACCAGTGCGAGGGCGGTGTTGGCCATCCCGTCACCGTCTCCGACGCCGGTCAGTCCGACCACCTGCAGCCGGCGGCTGTCGGTCGCAGAGATGGTGACGGTATCCCCGAGAGTGACGCCGTGCCGCCGGGCGGTGGCCACGTCCAGCACCACCTCGCCGGGACCGTGCGGGGCGTGGCCCGCTCGCAACTCGTATGCCGTGAAGGGGGTTTCGCCCCAGGAGCCGACCACGGTGGGCCCGTTCGGCCGGACCACCGCGCCGGCGATCTGAAGCTGTCCGGGGCCGGTGGCGACCGGGCGGACGGCGGCCACGCCCGGGGTCGCGGCGATGCGGCCCGCCAGATCGGGCGGCAGCGGGTCGCGCTGCACCTGCACGCCCATGGCGGCGTCGAACGCCGCGGCGGAGCGCACGGTGATGTCGACTCCCGCTGCGGCGCTGCGGAACTGGGCGTCCAGCAGCCGGGTGGAGGTGTCGGTGAGGATCAGGCTGCCGGCGACGAACGCGACGCCCAGTGCCACGGCCAGCACGGTCAGCGCCAATCGCGCGCGGTGGGCCAGCGCGGTGGCCACGGTCAGGCGCCACATCGCTGTCACGCCCCCTTCGGGGAGTCGATGCCGGCCATGCGGGCCAGTACGGCGTCGGTGGTGGGATCGGCCAGCTCGTCGACGATCCGGCCGTCGGCGAGGAAGACCACGCGGTCGGCGAAGCAGGCGGCGGCCGGGTCGTGGGTCACCATGACGATGGTCTGGCCGAGCGTGCGGGTGGCGTCCCGCAGGAATCCGAGAATCGCTGCCCCGGCCCGGGAGTCGAGGTTGCCGGTGGGCTCGTCGGCGAACACCAACTCGGGGCGTGAGATCAGCGCCCGGCCCACGGCCACGCGCTGCTGCTGGCCGCCGGACAGCTGGCCCGGCCGGTGCGCGAGCCGGTCCCGCAGGCCCAACAGGCCGACCAGTTCCTCCAGCCAGTCGGGGTCGGGTCGCTTGCCGGCCAATCGCAACGGCAGGGCGATGTTCTCCGCGGCGGTCAGCGAGGCGATCAGGTTGAACGACTGGAAGACGAAGCCGAGACGTTCCCGACGCAGTAGGGTGCGGTCCCGCTCGGACAGCGTCGTCAGGTCGGTGTCGCCGAGCATGATCCGTCCGGCGTCGATCCCGTCCAGCCCGGCCAGCGCGTGCACCAGGGTGGACTTGCCCGATCCGGAGGGGCCCATGACGGCGGTGAATCGGCCGGCCGGGATGGCCACGCTGGCGCCGTCCAGGGCGCGCACCGCGGCCTCGCCGCGGCCGTAGGTCTTGACGACATCGATGGCCCGGGCGGCGATCCGTGTCGGCTCGGTTGATGCGGTGGTCGGTTGGGTGGTTGCGGTGGTCGGTTCGAAGGCGACGGCGGTGCTCATTGGATTCTCCTGCGGGGACGGGGATGTCGGGGTCGCTTGCTGCTGGCGGGCCGGCCGGGGTTTCGGGCGGAGGGACCGGCCGGCCTCCGGGTCTGTCAGCCGGCGGGTTGGGACCGGCGGAACCGGTGGCGCCGGGTCTGCTGACGCGGCTTCGGGCGGCGGGATCGGGCAGCGCGCAGCAGGTCCTGCTGGTGGGCGCGGATGAGGTTCTCGGTGACGAGGTGCATGGCGATGGGTCCTTCCGATGGGATGGGGCGGGTGTGGGGGTTCGGCGCTGCCTGCCGGATCGGCGGGGTCGTGCCGGGGATCTGCCGGGTCCGTTCCGGGCCGGCGGCGGGAGCACGGGTTCCGCTCCCGCCGCCGCCCGGCGGGTCAGGGGACCAGGACGTAGCCGGCCTCGTCGACGGCGGCGGCGATGTCCGACCGGTCGACCGGGCAGGACGAGGTGACGGTGACGGTGCCGGAGGCGATGTCGACGGACACCGAGTCGACGCCGGGTACCGCCGAGATCTCGGCGGTGACGGCCCGCTCGCAGTGGCCGCAGGTCATCCCGGTGACGGTGAACGTGGTGGAGCCGATGAACGTGCGGGGCGTGCTGGACAACATGGGAACTCCTCGGGGTCGTGGTGGTGCATCGGACGTGAATCAGGATTCGGCCGACCGGGGGTCGGTCTCACCGGGGAAATCGCCGGGATTCCTGGCGGAAGGTCGGGGGGCGCGCGGGGGGGTGGCGCCGGCTCGTCCTGACAAGTGGCCGCTAGATTCCCGGCGTGCTCCGTTTCCGCAGGTCGCGGTGATCTTGATGGCAACGAGGGGGCAGATTTCAGCGCTCAGTGCCCATGGCCGTGACCGTGCCCGGCCGGCCCGTGCCCGGCCGGACCGTGCCCGGCCGGCCCGTGATCGTGGCCCGCGCCGCCGTGGGGGTGGCCGTGCCCGGCAGGACCGTGCCCGTGACCGGCGGCCGCGTCACCGCCGGACGGCCGCCCGCCGGGAACCGCGAGCGCGGTGAGCAGGAACAGCACGGCCAGCACCCCGGCGGTGACCAGGAAGGCGCGCCCGTAGCCGTCGATCAGCCCGCTGCGGCTGGCCAGGTCGCCGGCGACGGCGGTCAGCCCGGCGACGCCGAGCGCGGCGCCCACCTCGTGGCCGGTCATCATCAGCCCGGAGGCCAGACCGGAGCTCTCCGCCGGCACGTCACCCATGGCGGCCACCGCGATGGCCACGAACATCGGGCCCACACCCGCGCCGACCAGCAGGAATCCGGGCAGCACGTCGGCCAGGTAGGAGCCGCCGCCGGCGTTGCCGGCCAGCAGCAGCACCCCGGCGGCCATCACCACCAGGCCACCCAGGATCAGGCTGCGGGCGCCCAGCCGGCCGATGACCTTGGACGCCACCGCCGCCGCGGCGGTGATGGCGCCGGCCAACGGAAGGAACTCCAGCCCGGCCACGATCGGCGACGCGCCGGTGATGGTCTGCAGGTACAGGCTGGTCAGGAAGATGGCTCCGACCACCACGCCGGTGACGCCGGCCATCACCGCCGAGGCGGAGACCAGCGAGCGGATGCGCCAGGTCGCGGGCGGCACCAGCGGGTTCCTGGCCCGCCGCTCCAGCCTCGCGAAGGCCCCCAGCAGCACCACGGCAGCCGCCAGCGCGAGCCAGGTGCGCGGGCCCGTCCACCCGGCCGAGCGGGTGGATTCGATACCGAACACCAGCGCCAGCAGCCCGCCGACCAGGGTCAGCGCACCGGGCACGTCCAGGCGGCGCAGCGCCCCCGGTTGGCCGGTGCCGCGCGCGACGGTGCGCAGCGTGCCCGCCACCACCGCGATCCCGATCGGCACGTTCACCAGGAAGACCGCGCGCCAGCCCAGCGCGCTGGTCAGCGCCCCGCCGAACAGCACGCCCGCGGCGATGCCCAGGCTGCCGACGGTCCCCCACACCGCGAGCGCGGCCTGCCGCTGCCGGCCGGCGTACGCGGTCATCACGATGGACAGCGCCGCCGGGGTCAGCAGCGCGGCGCCGCCGCCCTGCGCGGCCCGGGCCACGATCAGCATCCACGGGGCCTGGGCCAGCGCGCTGGCCAGCGACGCAGCGGTGAACAGCCCGACGCCGGCCAGGAACGCTCCGCGACGGCTGAGCAGGTCGGCGATGCGCCCGCCGAGCAGCAGCAGCCCACCGGACAGCAGCACGTAGGCAGAGATCGTCCACTGATAGTCGGCCGCCGTCAGCTGCAGGTCGGGGCCGATCGACGGCAGCGCGACGTTCACCACGCTGACGTCCAGGATCACCATCACCTGGGCGGCGATCATCAGGGCGAACACGGTCCAGGGCCGACGGGCTTCCGGCGCCTGCCCTGCCGTGGGTTCCTCGGGTCGCCGGCCCGGTGGCCGGTGATGACCGTGTGCGGGGGCCGCGGGTGCGGCCGGGGTTCGTGACGACATGGCTCCTCCATCGCTGTCGATCGCGGATCTGGACGAGCACCACCGTCACCGCCGGGGCATGTCGATCACGCCGGTGAAATCACCGGGATTGGCGATTTCGGCCCGGGCCGGCCGGGCCGGTACGGTTCCGGTCGTGCTGACCGGCCGGGATACCGAGCGTGCGGCGATCGCCTCGCTGATCGACGCCACGCGTGCCGGCCGGGGCGGCGCCCTGGTGGTCCGAGGCCTGGCCGGCTCGGGCAAGTCGACCCTGCTGTCCGCGGTGGTCGACAGCACGGCCGTGCACGGCGATACGACCGCGGCCGAGATCACGGTGTTGCGCACCTCGGGCGTGGAGTCCGAGTCGCCGCTGGCCTTCGCCGCCCTCCAGCGGTTGCTGTGGCCGCTGCGCGACCGCATGGACGCCCTACCGGCACCCCAGCAAACGGCGCTGCGCGCGGTGTTCGGCGAGGTGGAAGGCCACGGCGACCGGTTCCTGGTCTTCCTGGGCACCCTGAGCCTGCTCGCGGACGCCGCCGAGCGTTCCCCGGTGCTGGCCGTCGTCGACGACGCGCACTGGCTGGATGAGGCCTCCGCGGCCGCGCTGCTGTTCGTGGCCCGCCGACTGGCGGACGAGCCGATCGCGCTGCTGTTCGCCGCCCGGGACGCCAGCCAGCGCCGGTTCGAGGCGGACGGGCTGCCCACCCTGCAGCTGAGCGGGATCGCCGGTGCCGACGCCGATGCGGTGCTGCGCGTGCGGGCGGCCGGTGACGTGGATCCCGGGGTGCGCGACCAACTGGTGGCCGCGACCGGCGGAAACCCGTTGGCGCTGACCGAACTCGCCGGCGCACTGAGCCCCGACCAGCTGGCCGGCCGGGCGCCGCTGCCGGCGCCGCTGCCGCTGACCGGCGGGGTGGAGCACGCATTCCTGGACCGCTACCGCAGGCTCTCGGAAGCGGCGCAACGCTTCCTGCTGGTGGCCGCCACCGACGACACCGCCCGGCTGACCGCGGTGCGGGCCGCGGCCGACCGACTGGACGTGGACGACACGGCGGTCGACGAGGCCGAGCGGGCCGGGCTGCTGCGCGTCGACGGTGACGAGATCGTGCTGCATCACCCGCTGGTGCGCTCGGCGGTCTACCGGGCCGCCACCAGCACCCAGCGACGCACGGCGCACCGGGCGCTGGCCGCGGCGCTGACCGGCGACCCGGACCGGCGGGCCTGGCACCTGGCGGCGGCCGCCGACCGGCCCGACGACGAGGTGGTCGCCGCGCTCGACGGGGTCGCCGAACGAGCCGCCGCACGAGGCGGGCACGAGGCCGCGTCCGCCACCTGGGCGCGGGCGGGCGAGCGGACCGCCGACGGGCCGGACCGCGGACGGCGGCTGTACCTGGCGGCGTCCTCGGCCTGGATGGGCGCCCACCCGTCCCGGGCCGTCGCCCTGGCGAGCGCCGCCGCGACGCAACTGACCGACCCGGTGCTGCTGGCCCGGCTGTTGACCCTCCGGGGGCAGATCGAGTGGAACACCCGCTCCCTGAACGACGGCTACGACCTGATCCTGCAGGCGGCGCAGGCGGCCGCCGGCGCCGATCCGGCGATGGCGCAGCAACTGGCGATGCTGGCCGCCGCACTGGCCGCGTTCGGTGCCAAATCGGCCCGCGTGGTCGACCTCGCCGCCCTGGTCCCGCCGCCCGAGCCGGACGCCACACCGCACGTGCGCGCCGCCTTCGCGCTGTTGCACGGCTTCCTGGCCGTCGCCCGGCGGGACTACGCCGCAGCGGCGCCGACGTTCCGGCAGGCGTTCGCGCTCACCGACGACGATCCGCCGGAAGATCATGTGCTGCAACCGAATCTGGGTATCGCCAGCTCGCTGATCGACGACGACGAGCGCAACCTGCGGCTGCACGACCAGCAACTGACCCTGGCCCGACGGTCCGGTTCGCTGACCATGGCAGAGCACGCGCTCACCCGCGGCTTCTACGCGCAGCTGGTCACCGGCGCCTGGTCCAGGGCCGCCGCCGGGGCGGCCGAGGCGCTGCCGCTGGCCGGCAGCACCGGTCACCCCGGGCTGACCGCCCTGCCCACCGTGGAACTCGCCCTGGTGGCGGCGCTGCGCGGCGACGATGCCGCGGCCGAACAGCGGCTGGGCGAGGTCGCCGCGATCCGCGCCGCGCATCCGATGGGCATCACCGACGCCCTGGTGGTCGACATCTCGCACTGGACGCGCGGGCTGCGGGCCGCCCGGCAGCCGGCGGCGGCGGTACACCACCTGGAGGAGATCAGCGGCCCCTCGGCGCGACGGATGGCCGCGATCGAGCTGTTCGACGCCGCCGCTCGCGCCGACCGGCCCGATGTCGCCCGGCGGTGGCTGACCGAGGTCGCCGGCTTCGCCGACGCGACCGGGACCGCCTCGGCGATCGCCGCCGCCGAGCACGGCCGCGCGTTGCTGGCCGACGGTGACGAGGCGGAGCAGCACTTCCAGGTTGCCCTGCAGGCCCATCAGCGCTCGCCGCGGCTGCCCGACCGGGCCCGCACCGAACTGGCCTACGGCGAATGGCTGCGCCGGGCCCGCCGCCGGGTGGACGCCCGGGAACACCTGCGCACCGCCCTCGCCGTCTTCGAGGACCTAGGCGCCGCTCCGTGGGCGGAGCGCGCGGCGACCGAGCTGCGGGCGTCCGGCGAGACCGCACGCCGCCGTGACGTGTCCACCGCCACCGACCTGACCGCCCAGGAACGGCAGGTCGCCGGGCTGGTGCGGCAGGGGCTGTCCAACAAGGACGTCGCCGCGCAGCTGTTCGTCAGCCCGCGCACCGTGGACTTCCACCTGCGCAACGTGTTCAGCAAGCTCCAGGTGAGCTCCCGCGCCGAGCTCGCCGCCCTGGCTCTCGACGTGTGACCGGCTGACCGCCGCACGTCGGGTCGCCACGTCATACTGCCGCCATGAACGCGCGGGCAGTGGCTCTCGCTGCCGTCTGCCTGCTGGCCCTGCCGTCGTGCGGTCGG
>DASSTH010000230.1:0-3611 GCA_035708025.1 Nakamurella sp.
CAGGCACCGTGCGAGCACCCGTCGTCGGGCCGTTCCAGGACCGCTGATACCGTCAATAAACCCGGACCGCACGTCAATTCGAAAGAAGGTTCACCAGCATGCCCACAGCGATCCTCGGCCCGCAGAAGTTGGGTCCTTTGACCCCGCTGGTCGGTAAGTGGGAAGGCGACGTGGGCGTGGATCTTTCCTACCACAACAAAGACGATGAGACGAGCCGGACCTCCTACTTCGAGAAGGCACGGTTCCGGCCGATCCCGGTCCAGGAGAACGGCAAGCAGGAGTTGTGGGGCCTGAGCTACATCATGACCGCGTGGCGCCACGGCGAAGAGGCGATGGACCCGTTCCACGACGAGGTCGGATTCCTGCTGTGGGACAAGGCAAACGGGCAGGTGCTGCGCAACGTGGTGTTCGGGCGCGGTATCGCCATCCTGGCCGGCAGCGACGCCGGTGCACGGGACCGGGTGCTGCACTTCGACGCCAAGCCCGGGGACCCGTCGTACGGCATCCTGCAGAACCGGTACTTGGTCGAGCGCGCGGAGATCAAGGGATTCACCAGCACCTTCACCATCAACGATGACGGGACGTTCAGCTATACGTCGGATCTGCTGCTCCGCCTCGCCGCCACCGGAACCGAGATGCACCACACCGACGAGAACACCCTGCATCGGGTCAAGCGCTACCACCCGGGATCGGAGTTCAACTGACCCGACGGGTCCGCTGCGGCGATGCTCGGCCGGGTACGCCGCTCACTCCGCTCGCAGCGGGGGCGCACCGCGTACGCCGCTCGCTCCACTGACGGCCCGCGGGTCCGATACTCGGCCCAGGAACGGCTGAAGGACCCGACGACAAGCGTGTCGGGTCCTTCAGCCGTGGTGGAGGTGGCGGGAATCGAACCCGCGTCCAACGGTGTGTTGTGAGGCCTTCTCCGGGTGCAGTCCGCTACGTCTCTACTCGGCCCCACCGGTCCCACGGACTAGCCGGTATGACAGGCCCAGCCACTGTGAGTTGTCCCGACGGGCCCCGTGGCCGGGTCCGGCGGTGATCCTCCTTGGCGACGCCAGGGTCCGGGGCGGAGGAACACCCGGTCTGACGGAGTCGCTACTCGCTCAGGCGGCGAGGGCGAACTCGCGCTGACTGTTGTCGGCGCTTGATTTTTTGCGACGGATGGTTAACGAGATCATCGTCGCCTTCCTCGACCCGCTTCTCCTCACTCGACATCCGCTGTCGAGACCAATCACCCCCAGGTATCGGTGACGTATGTACCAACGCCTTCAGTCTACGGGCTGTTCCCGCGGGCGGGTACTGGATTCGCCCGCCCGCACGAACCCATGCCACCCGGTCCGGGCGACCTCACCGCCGGACCGGCACGAACCCGCTCTGGTACGCGGCGATGACCGCCTGCACCCGGTCCCGCGCGCCGAGCTTGGCCAGCACGTTGCCCACGTGCGTCTTGACCGTCTCCACCCCAAGGTACAGCTCGGCGGCGATCTCGGCGTTCGACATGCCGCGGGCCATCAGCCGCAGCACCTGCTGCTCGCGCTCGCTCAGCCGGGCCCGTTCCAGCCCACCACCCGTGGCCGGGCCTCTGGTGGCCACCAACTCCCGCACGGCCTCCGGGAACAGCAGCGACTCGCCGGCGTGCACGGTGCGGATGGCCGCGACGAACTCCTCGGCCCGAGAACGCTTGAGCAGGAACCCGCGGGCCCCGGCCTGAAGGGCCTGGTACACGTAGTCGTCGTTCTCGAAGGTGGTGACCACCAGCACCGCGGGTCCACCGTCCGGCAGCCCGGCCAGCAGCCGGGTGGCCTGGATGCCGTCGATGTCCGGCATCCGCACGTCCATCAGCACCACATCGGGCCGGGCGACGCGCGCGACCGCCAGCACCTCGGCCCCGTCACCGGCCTGGCCGACCACCCGCATGTCCGGCTCGCTGTCCACGATGGCCGCCAGTCCGCTGCGGACCAGGGGTTCGTCGTCGGCGATGACGATCCTGATCGATGTCACGGTGTCCGATCGTGCGCTCGCCGCTCCGCGGCCGTCGCCCGGGACTGTGTCATCAGCGCCGCCGCGCGGGGCACGGCTCGCTCCGGCCTCGTTCACGGCGCACCCCCGGTGACTGGAAGCCGGACCGCCAGGCGCCACCGGCCATCCACCGGCCCGGCGGTCATGGTGCCGCCGAGGGCGGCGGCGCGTTCCTCGATGCCGCGCAGCCCCCGCCCGGTCCGCCCGGTCGCGGTCCGCCGCCGGCCGGACGGCGGGGCCGCCGGGTTGTCGACCGTCACCCGCAGATCGCCTCCCGACAGCTCGATCGTCACCGTTGCCTGGGGCGGGTCCGCGTAGCGCAGGGCGTTGGTCAGCGCCTCCTGCACGATCCGGTAGGCCTCCCGGCTGACGGCGGCGGGGCGCACCCCGGCGATGTCCGGCGGCACGTCGGCCCGCACCTGCAGGCCCGCCGACCGGATCGTCGCCAGCAGCGTGGCCACCGCGGACAGGTCGGGCGCGGGGTGCCGGGATGGGCTGCCCTCCTCGCGCAGCAGGCCCAGCGCCTGGTCCAGGTCCGCGGTGGCCGAGCGGGCCGCCTGCTCGATGGCGTCGAGTGCCGCGGCGGCGAACCGCGGATCGCGGTCGATCACCCGGCGCGCCGCGGCGGCCTGCACGGTGACCAAAGACAGCGCGTGCCCCACGCCGTCGTGGATCTCCCGGGCGATCCGGTTGCGCTGCACCGCCCGGTGCACGTCGCGCTCCAGGGCGGCGATCCGTTCCGCCCGGGAGGGTCCCAACAGTGACGGGGCCAGCGCGGCCAGGCCCTGTCCGAGGGCAAACGTCGCCACCAGCGCCGCCACGCCGCACACCGTCACCCACGCCGGGTCACCCACGGCGAGCGCCAGCAGCACCAGGGCGACCGGGACCGCCCCGGCCAGCAGGTGGCAGGCGAACCAGCCCAGCGACCGCCGGCGCTGCGCCCAGTCCAGCGCGGGGCCGGGTGTCCCGTCCGGGAAGCGCACGCCCAGCAGCGACTCGGCCGCCGCGGCCTCGATCGACCGGGACGCCGGCACCAGGCCGAAGCCGACGACGGGCGCCGCGACCAGCAGGGTCCCGAGCAGCACCACGATCCAGATCGGCACCGCGCCCGACAGCACCAGGGAGGCGATCACGGTGGCGTCCAGCAGCCCGAAGGACAGCGCCAGACCGGACCCGATGAGCACGAACACCATCCGCAGGTACGCGGAGGGATCACCCAGCAGCCGCACCCCAGCCATCCTGGCAGAGCCGGACCGTGGAGCCCGGGTTCGAGGCCGGGGCTCCGCCGCGGACCGGGCGGGCGTGAGCGGGGTCAGCGTCAGTCCGGCTGCATGCCCTTGGCCCGCCGGCCGGCGTAGCGGGCGATCTCCCGGTCGGCGTCCCGCTTGGCGATGGCCTGCCGCTTGTCGTAGACCTTCTTGCCGCGGCCGACCGCCAACTCGACCTTCACCTTGCCGTCGGAGAAGTACAGCGACAGCGGCACCAGGGCGTATCCGCCCTCCCGGATCCGGGCGGACAGCTTGTCGATCTGCTCGCGGTGCAGCAGCAGCTTGCGCGGCCGGCGCGGGGCGTGGTTGGTCCAGGTGCCC
>DASSTH010000231.1:0-8122 GCA_035708025.1 Nakamurella sp.
GGCCGGGTCGCGTCACCGCGGCGCTGGCGGTTGAACTGGTGCCGCTGGCGGGGTTCACCGCGTGGTGGATCGTCACCGGCGGGCATCCGGCACCCCCGGTGCGGCCCGGTCTGCTGGCCCTCGCTGCCATCGCCATGGGCATGCAGAGCGCCGCCGTCCGCGCGCTGCCGATCAGCGGGGTGTCCTCCACCTACCTGACCGGCACACTGACCGGTGCCCTGGCGCAGGTGACGCATCGGGGCCCGGTGAGCTGGCGGGGATTCGCCGCCATCGCCGGGTTGTTGGCCGGCGCCGTCGCCGGTGGGGTGCTGGCGGTGGCGGCCGCTCCGGAGGCCGCGCTGCTGCCGCTGGCGACGGTCGGCGTGGTGCTGCTGACCGCCGCTAGCCGGCGGACCCGGCGAACGCCTCGACGGTCGCGGAGCAGAACGCCTTGAGGTCGTCCGGTTTGCGGCTGGAGACCAGCACGGACGGCCCCTCGGTGCACACCACGACCTCCTCGTCCACCCAGTTGCCGCCGGCGTTGCGGATGTCGGTCTGCAGGCTCGGCCATGAGGTGATTCGCCGGCCGCGCACCTGGTCGGCCTCCACCAGCGTCCACGGCCCGTGGCAGATCACCGCCACCGGCTTGCCGGCCTGGAAGAAGCCGCGGACGAAATCGACTGCGGCCGGCGCGGTGCGCAACTGATCCGGGTTCGCGACCCCGCCCGGCAACACCAGCCCGTCATAGTCCGCGGCTGTGACGGAGTCCACCGTGGCGTGCACCTCGAAGGTGTCGGCCTTGTCCAGGTGGTTGAACGCCTGGATCGTGCCCCCGGCGGTGGACACCAGGTGCGGGCTGCCGCCGGCGTCCTGGACGGCCCGCCATGGTTCGGTGAGTTCGACCTGTTCGGTGCCCTCCGGTGCCACCAGGAACGCGATCGTCTTGCCCTGCAACTCGTCCGACACGAGTCTCACCTGCCCTCCTGCGCAATGTCGAGGATGTGTCCGGCACCGTGCGTGTGCTCGCGCGCCACCCGGTGGCGGACCCGACCAGGGATGTCGTCCTGCTGGCCCGTACCCCAGGCGCGTCGGGAACAATCCCCGGCCCGCGACCGGTGTGAGAGATCGGGCAGCCGGGTAGCGGACGGTGAGGGCGCCGTCCGGTAGCTGCCCGGCGTGCCGGGTGGTGGTGCGTCGGCACCCAGTGCGGAAGGAGTCCGGGCATGGTGCGTCAGTCGTCCCGGACGCTGCCGCGCGGGTTGGCGTACCTGGTCGCGCACGGGCATGCCGCCGACGGCAGCCACGCCGAGAACACCGAGCCGACCCAGCACCTGGTGAACCCCCCGCACCACATGCCGACCCGGCTGGACGTGGTCGATTCCTGGGTGCGGCTGCGGGCCCAGCAGGGCAACCCGCTGACCTCGGGCACCCAGCCCGCCGGGCCGCCGGCCATCGATCCGGAGCAGATGGCCCGGCCGGCCCCGGTGGCACGGCACGCGGAAGGGAACGATCGATGAGGCAATTCCTGGGTTGGCCGGTGCTGCGCCAGGTGGCCGGGCCGGACCGGCGGGGACTGGGCAGCGCCGCCATGTCGCGGACGACTCGAGAGCTGATGCCGCGCACCGTGACCGCCGACTCGGTGGTCAAGTCGATCTGTCCGTACTGCGCGGTCGGATGTGCCCAGAACGTGTACGTCAAGGACGGCGCGGTGGTGCAGATCGAGGGGGACCCGGACTCACCGATCAGCCGGGGGAGGTTGTGCCCCAAGGGTTCGGCCAGCCTGCAATTGACCACCGGAGACTCCCGCGAGCACCGGGTGCTGTACCGGCGCCCGCACGGCACGGAGTGGGAGCCGCTGGACCTGGACACCGCGATGGACATGGTCGCCGAGCGGGTGATCGCCACCAGGCGCGCCACCTGGGAGTGGGAGTCCGACGGCAAGCGCACCCGGCGCACCATGGGCATCGCCAGCCTGGGCGGGGCGACGCTGGACAACGAGGAGAACTACCTGATCAAGAAGCTGTTCACGGCCCTGGGCGTGGTGCAGGTGGAGAACCAGGCCAGGGTGTGCCACAGCTCGACGGTCGCCGCGCTGGGCACCTCGTTCGGCCGTGGCGGGTCGACCACCTACCTGCAGGACCTGCAGCGAGCCGACTGCATCATCATCGAGGGGTCCAACTTCGCCGAGGCGCACCCGGTGGGATTCCAGTGGGTGATGGAGGCCAAGGCGAAGGGCGCCACCATCATCCACGTCGACCCGCGGTTCTCCCGCACCAGCGCGCTGGCCGACATCTACGTGCCGATCCGTGCCGGCACCGACATCGCCTGGCTGGGCGGCCTGATCAACTACGTGCTGAGCACCGAGAAGTACTTCCGGGAGTACGTGGTCAACTACACCAACGCCGCGACCATCGTGGGCGAGAAGTTCGCCGACACCGAAGACCTGGACGGCCTGTTCTCCGGCCTGGACCGCGGAACGCGCAGCTACGACCCGCACAGCTGGCAGTACGAGGGCGGTGAGGTGGCTGCGGCCTCCGGCGAGCGCGACCAGCAGTACCAGGACCTGGCCGGCGACGGCGGCTCCGGTTCCGACGCCGGTGGCTCGGAATCGCACGGTTCCGGCGGCGCGACGGTGCGTGGATCCTGGCGTCGCGACGAGTCGCTGACCGACCCGCGGTGCGTCTTCCAGATCCTCAAGCGGCACTACTCGCGCTACACGCCGGAGATGGTGGAGCGGATCTGCGGGGTGCCGCAGGCGGTGTTCCACCGAGTCGCCGCGGCCATCACCGAGAACTCCGGCCGGGAGCGCACTACCGCGTTCGCCTACGCGGTCGGCTGGACGCAGCACACCGTCGGCGTGCAGTACATCCGGGCGGCCAGCATCCTGCAACTGCTGCTGGGAAACATCGGCCGGCCGGGCGGCGGCATCATGGCGCTGCGCGGTCACGCCAGTATCCAGGGTTCCAGCGACATCCCCACGCTGTTCAACCTGCTGCCCGGCTACATCCCGATGCCGCACGCCCACCAGCACGAGGACCTGGACAGCTTCGTGGCCGCCGATGCCGCGGAACGCGGCTACTGGGCCAACATGCGCAGCTACCTGATCAGCCTGCTCAAGGCGTACTGGGGCGGGGCGGCCACCGCGGAGAACGACTTCTGCTTCGACTATCTGCCCCGGCTGACCGGCAGCCACTCCACCTACGAGACCGTTCAGGCGCAACTGGACGGGACGTGCAAGGGCTACTTCCTGCTGGGCGAGAACCCGGCCGTCGGCTCGGCGAACACCTCGCTGCAGCGACGTGGCATGGCGAACCTGGACTGGCTGGTGGTGCGGGACTTCTCCCTGATCGAGAGCGCCACCTGGTGGAAGGACGGGCCGGAGATCGCCACCGGGGAGATGCGAACCGAGGACATCGGCACCGAGGTGTTCTTCTTCCCGGCCGCCGCGCACACCGAGAAGAGCGGCAGCTTCACCAACACCAACCGGCTGCTGCAGTGGCACTTCGCCGCCGTCGAGCCGCAGGGCGACGCCCGCAGCGACATGTGGTTCATGCTGCACCTGGGCCGCCGGATCCGGGAGAAGCTCGCCGGCTCCACCGATCCGGCCGACCGCCCGGTATTGGACCTGACCTGGAACTACCCGACCGAGGGCGCGCTGGACGAGCCGGTGGCCGAGTCCGTGCTGGCCGAGATCAACGGCTGGGACTCGTCGGGGGAGTACCTGTCCAGCTACGAACAACTCAAGGACGATGGGTCCACCAGCTGCGGCTGTTGGATCTACTGCGGCTGTTACGCCGACGGCATCAACCAGCCCGCCCGCCGCAAGTCGCATGTGTTGCAGTCGATCTCGTCCCGGGAATGGGGCTGGGCCTGGCCGGCGAACCGGCGGGAGTTGTACAACAGGGCGTCGGCCGATCCGCAGGGCAAGCCGTGGAGCCAGGCCAAGGCCCTGGTGTGGTGGGACGAGGCGCAGGGCCGCTGGGTCGGTGACGACGTCCCCGACTTCCCCCCGACGCGTCGCCCCGACTACCGGCCGGACGACGAGGCTAGCGGGGTGGAGGCGCTGTCCGGGATCGACCCGTTCATCATGCAGGCCGACGGCAAGGGCTGGTTGTATGCGCCGTCCGGGCTGACCGACGGCCCGATGCCCACGCACTACGAGCCGCAGGACTCGCCGATGCGCAACCTGTTGTACAGCCAGCAACGAAATCCCGTGCGACAGGTGTTCTCCCGCCCGCACAACCGTTATCACCCCGACCCCACGGAACCCGGCACCGCGGTGTACCCCTACGTCATCACCACCTACCGGCTCACCGAACACTTCACCGCCGGGGCGATGTCCCGGTGGCAGCCCTACCTGTCCGAGTTGCAGCCGGAGTTCTTCTGCGAGGTGTCGCCCCAGCTGGCGGCCGCGCGCGGGCTGCAACATCGCAACTGGGCGACCATCGTCACCGCCCGCGGCGCGGTGGAGGCCAGGGTGATGGTGACCTCCCGGATGACGCCGCTGACCGTGGACGGCAGGACGATCCATCAGATCGGGTTGCCGTACCACTGGGGACCCAACGGGTTGTCCACCGGCGACTCCATGAACGAGCTGTCCGCCGTGGTGCTGGACCCGAACGTGCACATCCAGGAGGTGAAGGCGCTCACCGCGGACATCAGGCCCGGCCGCCGGCCACGCGGTGCGGACCTGCCGCCGTTCCTGGAGGAGTACCGCCGGCGGGCCGGCATCACGGAGCGGACCGGCATGGAAGGGGCGACGACGTGAGCCAAGCGTCACGGAGCGGACCGGCACGGAGGGCGACGTGAGCGTCACGGAATTGGGCATGCCGCGCATGGGCTTCTTCACCGACACCAGCGTGTGCATCGGCTGCAAGGCCTGCGAAGTCGCCTGCAAGGAATGGAACGCCATCCCGTCCGGGCCGCTGGAGCTGACCGGGGAGTCCTTCGACAACACCTCCCAGCTGGGGGCGAACTCCTGGCGGCACGTGGCGTTCGTGGAGCAACGGGTGCCGGCCGACCGGGTGGCGGCCGACGGCACCGCGCAGTGGGCCGGTGACGGGGTGGCCGATCCCGGCGCCGACGGCGGATTCGACGGGGTGCGCTGGCTGATGGCGTCGGACGTGTGCAAGCACTGCACGCGCGCCGCCTGCCTGGACGTGTGCCCCACCGGCGCCCTGTTCCGCACCGAGTTCGACACCGTGGTGGTCCAGCAGGACGTCTGCAACGGGTGCGGCTACTGCGTTTCCGCCTGTCCCTATGGGGTGCTGGGCCAGCGGGAGGGGGACGGCCGGGTCTTCAAGTGCACCATGTGTTACGACCGGATTGGCCAGGGCCAGGAACCGGCCTGCGCCAAGGCGTGTCCCACCAAGAGCATCCAATTCGGAGAGCTGGACCAGTTGCGCGAGCGGGCGGCGGAGCGGGTCGCCGAACTGCACGATCGCGGCGTGGCGGACGCGCGGTTGTACGGTGCGGACCCGGACGACGGGGTGGGCGGCAACGGCGCGTTCTTCCTGCTGCTGGACGAGCCGGAGACCTATGGCCTGCCGCCGGATCCGGTGGTCACCACCCGGGACCTGCCGCAGATGTGGCGGGACGCGGCGCTGGCCGCGGGGACGCTGTTGGCCGGGTTGGCCGCGGCCTTCCTGGGCAGGAGGTCGTCGTGACCGACGTCCGCACCGGACGGCGTCGCGCGGGGGATCGCGGAATGCCGCAGTTCACCAGCTACTACGGCCGGCCCATCCTCAAGGCGCCGACCTGGAAGGCGCTGGACATCGCCGGCTACCTGTTCACCGGCGGGCTGGCCGGGGCGTCCTCGATCCTGGCCGCCGGCGCCCGGCTCACCGGCCGGCCGCGGATGGCCCGGGCCTCCACGCTGGGTGCGCTGGGAGCGATCGGCGTGTCCGTGGTGGCGCTGGTGCACGACCTGGGCAGGCCCGACCGGTTCTACAACATGCTGCGGGTGGCCAAGCCCACCTCACCGATGAACGTCGGATCCTGGCTGCTGGCCGGCTACGGTCCGCTGGCCGGGGCCGCCGCCGCCTCGGAGGTCACCGGTATCGCGCCTCGGCTGGGCCGCGCGGCGGGCGGCGGCGCCGCGGTGCTGGGCGCCGCGGTCGCCAGCTACACCTCGGTGTTGATCGCGGACACGGCGGTGCCCGCCTGGCACGAGGCCCGGCGCGCGATGCCGTTGGTGTTCGCCGGGTCGGCGGCCGCGTCCGCCGCCGGGCTCGCGCTGATCTGCGCACCGCGCGCGGAGGCGGGTCCGGCCTGCCGGGCGGCGATCGGCGGTGCGGCGCTGGAACTGGCGGCCGGCACGGTCATGGAACGCAGCGGCGGTGTGGTCGCCGAGACCTACCACACCGGCCGGGCGGGCGCGCTGCTCACGGCTGCCAAGGCACTGACGGCCGCTGGCGCTCTCGGTGCCCTGGCCAGTACCCGGAACCGGTTGCTGGGCGCGCTGTCCGGAGCGGCGCTGCTGGCCGGATCCGCGCTCACCCGGTTCGGCATCTTCGAGGCGGGGCGGGCGTCCACCCAGGATCCGAAGTACACCGTGCTCCCGCAGCGCGAGCGGCTGGCGGCCGCGGCGGCCTCGGCTCAGCGGACGGACCATCCGGGTCCGGTCCCCGCCTAGCAGCGGTTGCCCGCGCCCGGGCTCCAGCAGGTGGCCGGGTGGGCGGACCGGCCCTGCCCGGTGATGTCGGCCCCCGGCCGCATCCGTCGCGGGTCCCGGGTGGCTGCCGGCGGTCGGCTCCCGCCCGGAAGCTTGCGGGTCCTGGTGGCTGCCGACGGTCGGCTCGCGCCCGGAAGCTTCGCGGGTCGTTGGCTAACGGTCGCCGTCCTTATCCCCGGCCAGGGCGGCCAGCGGGCTGCCCGAGGTGTCGGCGGCCGACGCCCACGGATGGTGCAGGTCGAAGGCGGGCCGCTCCGATCGGATCCGCGGCAACGAGGTGAAGTTGTGCCGCGGCGGCGGCGTCGACGTGGCCCACTCCAACGAGTTGCCGTAGCCCCACGGGTCGTCCGCGATCGTCACCTCGCCGTGCCGGTAGGAGCGGATCACGTTCCAGATGAACGCCAGCATGGACGCCCCGAGCAGGAAGGAGAACGCCGAGGAGACCTCGTTCAGCAGGGTGAACCCGTCGGTGGGCAGGTAATCGGCGTACCGGCGCGGCATGCCGATCGCCCCGAGCCAGTGCTGCACCAGGAATGTGCCGTGGAACCCGATGAACGTGGTCCAGAAGTGGATCTTGCCCAGCCGTTCGTCCAGGAACCGCCCGGTGAACTTGGGGAACCAGAAGTAGATGCCGGAGAAGGTGGCGAAAACGATGGTGCCGAACAGCACGTAGTGGAAGTGCGCCACCACGAAATACGTGTCGGTGACGTGGAAGTCCAGGGAGGGCGCGGCCAGGATCACCCCGCTCAGCCCGCCGAGCAGGAACGTGACCAGGAAGCCGCAGGACCACAGCATGGGGGTCTGGAAGGTGAGCTGGCCGCGCCACATGGTGCCGATCCAGTTGAAGAACTTGATGCCGGTCGGGATGGCGATCAGGAAGCTGGTCAGCGAGAAGAACGGCAGCAGCACCGCTCCGGTGGCGAACATGTGATGGGCCCACACGGTGGCGGACAGCACCATGATCGAGATGGTGGCGAAGACCATGCCCTTGTAGCCGAAGGTGGGTTTGCGGCTGAACACCGGGATCACCTCGGTGACGATGCCGAAGAACGGCAGCGCCACGATGTACACCTCGGGATGGCCGAAGAACCAGAACAGGTGCTGCCACAGGATGGCGCCCCCGTTGGCGGCGTCGAACACGTGCGCGCCGAAGTGCCGGTCGGCTTCCAGTCCGAGCAGCGCCGCGGTCAGCACCGGGAACGCCAGCAGGATCAACAGGTTGTTGATGAACACGTTCCAGGTGAAGATGGACATCCGCCACATGGTCATGCCGGGGGCGCGCAGGCAGACCACCGTGGTGAGCATGTTCACCGCGCCCAGAATGGTGCCCAGCCCGGACAGCACCAGCCCCATCGCCCACAGGTCGCCGCCGACACCGGGGGAGTTGGTCGAGTCGGACAGCGGGGCATAGGCGGTCCAGCCGAAGGCCGGCGCCCCGCCCGGCATGGCGAAGCCGGACAGCGTCACCAC
>DASSTH010000232.1:0-7995 GCA_035708025.1 Nakamurella sp.
ATCGGGACTGGCCGGCGCCGCCCGCGGCCGGATCCGCCAGGGCCGCCAGCCGGGCGGTCAGTTCCTCGATCGTGGTCGTGAGCTCGGCGACCCGGCCGCGCAGCATCGCGATCTCGTCCTCCCGGGCGGCGGCCGCCACCCGCTCCGCCGCGTCCGGCACCCGCAGCAGGTACGAGTGCGCTGCCAGCGCCGCGGCGTCGGTCGCAGCGGTGACGGGAGGCAGGTGCTGGGCCACCAGCGCCCGGAACCCGCTGTCCTGCTCCAGCACCCGGGCCAGCGGGCCGGCGCCGAGTCGGGCTCGCTTGCCCGGGGTGAACCGGGCCACCGGGGCCAGCGCCGTCGGCACCTGATCGGCCGGGACGGCACCCAGGGCGCGCGCCGCCACGGCGATGACCGCGGTGCGCACGGGGCCCGGCAGGTCGGCCCATTCGGGCTGCGGCGCGTCGTCGTCCGCGGCGGGGCCGGAGGGCGGACCGGCGACGCCCTGGGAGGCCGCGGCGGGGCCGGAGTCCCCGTCACCGGCCAGACCGTCCGGAAGCTCGGCGGCTGCCATCGGCGTCACCTCCCTTCCGCGCGGCCGCCCTGGTGTGGCGGCCGGTCGCTCCGACGCTGCCTCCATCCTCCCCTGGCCCGGGAGCCCGCCCGGGCGTGGCCACGCGGCACCCCCGCGACGGCGCGCCGACCGGGGTCTGTCGGTCGGGCGTTCTAGCGTCAGCCCCATGCCGCCCACCCTGTTGGCCGATCCCGGGCAGCGGGCCTTCGACGAACTCGAGGATCCGCTGCACGAGGTGACGTTCGTGGTGGTCGACCTGGAGACCACCGGTGGGTCCTCAGCCGAGGACGCGATCACCGAGTTCGGCGCGGTCAAGGTGCGCGGCGGAGAGGTGCTGGGCGAGTTCGCCACGCTGGTGGACCCCGGGCGGCCGATCCCCCCGCAGATCGTCATGCTCACCGGCATCACCGACACCATGGTGTGCGACGCGCCGCGCATCGAGGCCGTGTTGCCGGCCTTCCTGGAATTCGCCCGGGGCAGCGTGCTGGTGGCCCACAACGCCGGCTTCGACGTCGGCTTCCTGCGGGCGGCCTGTGCCCGGCTGCAGTTGCCGTGGCCGAACCCGCCGGTGGTGGACACCGTCCGGCTGGCCCGGCGGGTGCTCACCAGGGAGGAGGCTCCCAGCGTGCGGCTGGGCGTGCTGGCGCCGCTGCTGGGGGCCCGGGTCACACCGGACCACCGGGCGCTGCACGACGCGCGGGCCACCGTCGACGTGCTGCACGCGCTGCTGGAACGGCTCGGACCGCTGGGCGTCTTCACGCTCTCCGAACTGCAGGGCGCGGCCCGCGACGTGGACCCGGCGCGGCGGCGCAAACGCCGGTTGGCCGACCACCTGCCCGCCGCACCGGGCGTGTACCTGTTCCGCGGGCCGAGCGACGAGGTGCTCTACGTCGGCACCTCGGGCAACCTGCGCGCCCGGGTGCGGTCCTACTTCACCGCCGCCGAGATGCGGTCCCGGATCAAACAGATGGTGTTGCTGGCCGAACGGGTCGACCATGTGGTGTGCGCCACCGCGCTGGAGGCCCGGATCCGCGAGCAACGGCTGATCGCGGCGCACCAGCCGGCGTACAACCGCCGTTCCCGCACCCCGGGCAAGGTGTACTGGGTCTCGCTGACCGACGAGGCGTTCCCCCGGCTGAGCATCACCAAATCGCCCACCGACCGCGCCGGATCCTGTCTGGGGCCGTTCACCTCTCTGAACTCGGCGCGGCTGGCGGTGGACGCGCTGCAATCGGCGGTGCCGATCCGCCGGTGCAGCCAGCGACTGCGCCGGAAACCCCGCGGCACCCCGTGCGCGCTGTACGAGCTGGGCCGCTGCGGCGCCCCGTGCGCCGGCGCCGAGCCGGCAGCCGAGTACGCCGCGCACATCTCGCGGATCGCCGCGCTGATCGACGGGCAGTCCGACGAGGTGCTGCAGGTGTTGTCCGACCGGCTCCAGGTGCTGTCCGCCGCCGGACGGTTCGCCGAGGCGGCCGAGGCGCGGGACCGGATGGCGGCGCTGGTCGAGGGCCTGATCCGGCGGCAGCGGCTGGGGGCGCTGGCCGGAATCGCCGAACTGGTGGCGGCGCACCCGGACGGCTCCGGCGGCTGGGAGATCGCCGTGGTGCGCTTCGGGCGGCTGGTGGCGGCCGGCCTGGCCCGTCGGGGTACCGATCCGATGGGGGTGGTCAGCATGCTCACCGCGTCCGCCGAGACGGTGCTCCCGCGGCCCGGGCCGCTGCCGGGAGCCTCCGCCGAGGAGACCGGCACGGTGCTGGCCTGGCTGGACCGGCCGGGCACCCGGCTGGTGCGCTGCTCGGCCGGCTGGGCGGTGCCGGCCGCCGGGGCGGGGCGCTGGCAACGGTTCGCCGCGGCGGCCGCTGCCGCCAAGGGTTTGCTGTCCGGCGGAGATCTGGAGCAGCACCGCGGGCCGGACCTGCCGTGGCGCGGCTGGCCGCGGCGCCGGCAACCGGCCGTCGTGGGATGAGGGGGTCCGCGGCGCCCCGGCACCCCGGCCGCGGTGGGTTCGGGCGTGCCGCCTGCCACTAGCATCGGCGCCAGGCCCGCCCCGATCCCCGGCCGGCGGATCGACTGACGCGACACCGGAGGGTGCAGGACATGGTGACGGCGATCGTGCTCATCGACGTGGAGGCCGGCCGGATCTCCGAGGCCGCACAGCAGATCGCCGACCTGCCGGGCGTGCAGTCGGTGTATTCCTGCGCCGGCGACGTGGACCTCATCGCGATCGTGTCCGCCGCCGACCACGAGGGCATCGCCGACCTGATCCCCGGTCACATCGCCAAGGTGCCCGGCGTGATCGACACCGTCACGCACATCGCGTTCCGCTCCTTCTCTCGCCGGGACTCCGAGGACGCCTTCTCCATCGGCATGCAGGCCTGAGCGAGCCCTGCGAGGATCAACTTCCGCCGGCGAGGATCAACATCACGGTTTGCGCCCGATTTGTCCGGCCCGGCGTGAAGTTGATCCTCGCAAACAAGGGGTCAGCTGGATGGTGACGCGGCCTCCCGCTGGGACACCGTCACCCATCGCTGCACCAGTTCGCCGGCGGCGCCGCCGGCCAGCGCGCTGCGGGCTCGCTGCAGCCCGCCCGCAAGGTCGGCCCTCAGGTCCCCGGACAACCCGGCGTGCGCCGCCAGGGCCGCGGCCGCATTCAACGCGACGGCGTCGGCCACCGGCCCGGGCTCGCCGGCGAACACCCGGCGGGCGACGGCCACATTGACGTCCACGTCACCGCCGCGCAGCGCCTCCGCCGGTGCGGCGGCCACCCCGAGGTCGCGCGGATCCACCGTGCTGCGCGTCACCGTCCCGCCGCGCACCTGCCAGACCGTTGAGGTGGTCGTGGTGGTGAGTTCGTCGATGCCGTCGTCACCGCGGAACAGCAGCACGTCGGCGCCGCGCTCGGCGAACACCTGCGCCATCACCGGAGCCATCCGGGGATCGCCGCAGCCGATGGCTCCGGCCGCCGGCTGCGCCGGGTTGGTCAGCGGACCGAGGAAGTTGAACACCGTCGGCACGCCCATCTCCCGGCGCGGCCCGGCGGTGTGCCGGAACGAGGGGTGGAACACCGGCGCGAAGCAGAACCCGATCCCCACCTCGCGCACGCACGCCGCTACCCCCGGGCCGGGCAGCGAGATGGCCACCCCCAGCCCCTCCAGCAGGTCGGCCGCACCGCACCTGCTGGACGCCGCCCGGTTGCCGTGCTTGACCACCGGGGCACCGGCGGCCGCCGTGACCACCGCGGCCATCGAGGAGATGTTCACCGTGTTGGCGCGGTCGCCTCCGGTCCCCACCACGTCCACCGCCCGGCCCGGCAGGGACAGCCGGTTGGCGTGCGCCAGCATGCCGCTGACCAGCCCGGACAGCTCCTGCGCGGTCTCGCCCTTGGCCCGCAGCGCGATCGCGAACGCCGCCACCTGGGCCGGCGTGGCGAGACCGGACATCACCTGGTCCATCACCCACGCGGTCTGCTCCGCCGCCAGGTCGGTGCCGGACAGCAATCCGGAGAGTACGGACGGCCAGCCGGGCGTCTCCGGTGCCGTCGGACCCATGGTCAGCGCGCGGCGCCGTGCGGCACCGCGACCGCCCGCCGGCGACGCAGCACCGCGGCCACCGTGTCGGCCGCCTGCACCGGGTCCAGCGGGTACATCAGCAGCTCGTCGGCCCGCGCCCAGGTGGCCAGCCAGCGGTCGTCCTGCCGGCGGATCAGCATCACCACCGGCGGCACGTTGTCCAATTCCATGTGCATCTGCCGGCTGATGCCCATGCCACCGACGGGCTGCGCCTCCGCGTCCAGCACCACCAAGTCCGCCTCGCCGGCGTCCACCGCCACCAGCACCTCGGCGAACGTGCCGCACTCCAGGAAGTCGATGCGGCCGACATCCGGAGCCGGGCGCCGGCCGATGGCCAGCATGACGGCCTCCCGCACCTCCGGCCGGTTGCTGTACACCAGCACAACGGGGTTGCTCATCGGCTCGTCCACCTCTGCCAATTCGGGCGACTCGTCCGGACGCGGCAGGCGTCCGGACCCGGTCTGGGCCCGATCGTAGTGGTCCGCGACGGCGCGCCATCCCCCGGACAGCCCAGCCGACTCCCGGCCCGCCGGACCCGACCCGGTGACGAGGGCGACCCGCCGGGGACCCGGGGACGCGGCACCGGCCTTCGCGGGCCATAATCCTTGCGTGACGACAACGACGCCGGCGGGCACCCCTGCCATCAGCGCCCGCATCCACACGCTGAACCGCCCCAACATGGTCAGCGTCGGCACGATCGTCTGGCTGTCCAGTGAACTGATGTTCTTCGCCGGGCTGTTCGGGATCTACTTCACCGCACGCGCCGTGAACACCGGCCCGTGGCCGCCGGCGGACGTGCACCTGGACATCGTCTACGACCTGATCTTCACCATCATCCTGATCCTGAGCTCGTTCACCTGCCAGTTCGGGGTGTGGGCCGCCGAGCGCGGGGACGTCTTCGCGCTGCGCCGGTGGTACATCCTGAGCTTCCTGATGGGCCTGACCTTCATCATCGGCCAGGGCAACGAGTTCGCCACGATGATCCGCGAGGGCACCACGCTGTCCTCCAGCGCCTACGGCACCGTGTTCTACCTGACCACCGGCTTCCACGGGCTGCACGTGGTCGGTGGGCTGATCGCGTTCATCCTGCTGATCGCCCGCACCAAGTTGAGCAAGTTCACCCCCGCGCAGGCGACCAGCGCCATCGTCGTGTCGTACTACTGGCACTTCGTCGACGTGATCTGGATCGCGCTGTTCGCCACGATCTTCATCGTCCGCTAGGACACTGGCGGTGAGCGACATGATCAGGCGATCCGGGAACCAGAGCCACGAGCAGGAGGACCGGGTGGAGAAACACCGGCGGGACAGTCAGAATGCGGGCGGGGGCCGGTTCCGCCGGCGATCCAAGTCGGTGCGCCGGCTGACCGGCGTGGCGGCGCTGTTGTTCGCGCTGGTGGCGATCGGCTTCGGATACTCCGCGCTGGCGCCCACCAGCCAGACGGCCTCGGCGGTGGCGTCGGACCCGCAGACCATCGCCCAGGGCAAGCAGCTGTACGACAACTCCTGCATCACCTGCCACGGCTCCAACCTGCAGGGCGTGAAGGACCGCGGCGTGCCGCTGATCGGCGTCGGGCAGGCCGCGGCGTACTTCCAGCTGGCCACCGGGCGGATGCCGGCCACCGCCAACGCCGCCGAGATGCCGCGCAAGATCCCGATGTTCAACGAGGAGCAGATCGAACAGATCGCCGCCTACATCCAGTCGGTGGGCGGCGGTCCGCAGGTCCCGGAGGGCCAGCTGCGCGATGACGCCGAGCAGTCCAAGGGCGCCGAGCTGTACCGGCTGAACTGCGCGTCCTGCCACAACTTCACCGGCCGCGGCGGCGCGCTGTCGCAGGGCAAGTGGGCTCCGCCGCTGGACGAGGCCACGGACAAGGAGATCTACGCGGCCATGCTGTCCGGCCCGGAGAGCATGCCGACCTTCTCGGACGCCCAGCTCACCCCGGACGAGAAGCGGGCCATCATCAGCTTCGTGCGGGCCAACAACCAGACGATCTCGCCCGGCGGGTACGACCTCGGCGGCTTCGGGCCGGCGCCCGAGGGCCTGATCGCCTTCCTGGTCGGCATGGGCGCCATCGTCGCCATCACCCTGTGGTCTGGATCCCGGTCATGACACACCCGACCCCCGCCCCCACCTCCGACGAACTCGCCGGCATGACCGTCGAGGAGATGTCCCGGCTGGGCGCCCGGCTGGACGGCGTGGAGCTGGTCGAGTACGGACCGCGGTTCGTGCCCGGCACCCCCGCCGAGAAGCGCGCCGAGCGGTCGGTGGCGATGTGGTTCATCGCCGCAGCGGTCTGCGCGCTGGCCTTCGTGGTGATCTTCTGCGTGTGGCCGGCCACCTACCAGGACGCCTTCTCGCCGAACCAGCTGCGCTACGCGGTGTTCACCCCGATGCTGGGCATCACCCTGGGCGCGTCCATCCTGTTCACCGGCATCGGCGTGATGATGATCGCCAAGAAGATCGCACCGCACGAGGTCGCGGTCCAGGAGCGGCACGGCGGCCGGTCCTCCGAGGTGGACCGCCGCACGGTGGGCGCCGAGTTGTCGGACACCCTGGAGAAGACCGGACTGAAGACCCGCCGGGGCGTGCTCAAGGGCTCCCTGCTGCTGGCCGGCGGCGGCCTGGCGACGGCGGCCATCGTGGCGCCGATCGGCGGGCTGATCAAGAACCCGTGGGCCAAGGGCGCGGACTCCGAACTGTGGGTCACGCTGTGGAAGCCGGCGCCCGACGGCACCCTGGTGCACCTGACCCAGATCGACGGCACCCTGGTGCGGCCGGAGGACATGAACGCCGGATCCATGATCACGGTGTTCCCCGGGGTGCCGGGCGGGGCCAAGGCCTCGGACTCCGCGGTCATGCTGTTCCGGCTCTACCCCGGTGAGAAGGTCCGCATCCGGGACGGCCAGGACGGGTTCGAGTACGGCGACTTCTACGCCTTCTCCAAGATCTGCACGCACGTCGGTTGCCCGGTGTCGCTGTACGAGGACCAGACCAACCGGGTGCTGTGCCCGTGCCACCAGTCCCAGTTCGACGTCGCCAACGGCGGCAAGCCGGTGTTCGGCCCGGCCACCAGGCCGTTGCCGCAGCTGCCGATCACGGTCGACAAGGACGGGTATTTTGTGGCCAAGAGCGACTTCATCGAACCGGTGGGGCCGGGCTTCTGGGAGTCCTACCAGGGCTCCAAGCCGTGGTCGAGCCACCCGAAGAAGGAGAACTCGTGAGCCGGCTGACGACGCCCACCAAGCCGTCGGGCGGGCTGGCGGCCATGCTGCCGCGCGCCGGCGATGAGCTGGACCAGCGCTACCACGCGGCGCGCGGCCTGCGGGCGGCGCTGAACAAGGTCTTTCCCAGCCACTGGTCGTTCATGCTGGGCGAGGTCGCGCTGTACTCGTTCATCGTGCTGCTGCTGTCCGGCGTGTACCTGACGCTGTTCTTCGACGCCTCCATGGGCGAGACGGTCTACCAGGGCGTCTACACCCCGCTGCGAGGCGTGGAGATGTCGCGCGCGTTCGCCTCGACGGTCAACCTGTCGATGGAGGTGCGCGGCGGCCTGTTGATCCGGCAGATCCATCACTGGGCGGCGCTGATCTTCCTCGCCGGGATGATGCTGCACATGATGCGGGTGTTCTTCACCGGCGCGTTCCGCAAGCCCCGCGAGCTCAACTGGATCCTCGGCGTGCTGCTGCTGGTGCTGGGCATGGCCGAGGGCTTCCTGGGCTACTCGCTGCCGGACGACCTGCTGTCCGGCACCGGGCTGCGTGCGGTGAGCGCCTTCCTGTTGTCCATCCCGGTGATCGGCACCTGGATGCACTGGTTGGTGTTCGGCAGCGACTATCCGGGCACGCTGGTGATCGGCCGCTTCTATTCCCTGC
>DASSTH010000233.1:0-5610 GCA_035708025.1 Nakamurella sp.
ACCACCCGGGACAAGGGCTGCGCGTTCCTGGGCTGTGACATTCCGCCGGCGTGGTGCGAGGCGCACCACATCATCTGGTGGTCGCAGGGCGGCGTCACCGACATCTCCAACGGGGTGTTGCTGTGCCGGCGGCATCATGTGCTGATCCATCAGGGCCATTGGCGGGTGGAGCAGGACCCGGACGGTGGCCGGCCGTGGATCATCCCGCCCGCCCACATCGATCCCGCCCAAACACCCCGCCGCAACACCCACTTCCACCTACCCGACCTGCTCACCACCATCGACCGGCAATGACACCAGAACCGGAATACTGCAACGCATTCCGTCACAGACGGCAGGGTGGTCTGCGCGGGTCGGACATTCGCCACGGGCGCCTGTCGGATAGCCCTGCGCAGGTCGGGCGATTGCCACGGCCGCCTATCGGATAGCCCTGCGGGTCGGGCGATTGCGACGGCCGCCTCTCGGATAACCCTGCGGGTCGGGCGTTTCGCCACGGCCGCCTGTCGGGTTCGTCTGCGCGGGTCCGGCGATTGCCATGGTCGCACGCCGGCGACCGATGGCGACCGATGGTGAACGATGGAATGGATGGGCTTGCCAGCTGGCGACAGTCGCCGGGCGTTTACCGACGCCTGGAGCCGGCTTGCGCCGCGATCACGTCCCGGATCACCCCGGCCAGACGCCGGGCCAGGATCGGCATGTCGTGGTGCTCGCGCACGTACGCCCGGCCGCGCTCGCCCATCGCACGGCGCTCCTCGATCGGCAACGCCGCCATCCGCCGGATCTTCGCCGCCAGGTCCGCCGGATCCTGCGCGGTTGCCTTGATGCCGGCTCCGGCGCGGGTCACCGGATCGCCGGGTGAGTCCACGGCGAGGATGACCGGCCGGCCCGCCGCCAAGTAGTCGAAGATCTTGTTCGGGCTGATCCCGAAGCGCCACAGGTACAACCTGGGTAGCAGCAACACCACCGCGTCCGCCCCGGCCAGGATGCGGAACACCTCGTCCTTGGGCACCGGGTCGTGGAAGTGCACCGAACGCAACCCGTGCCGCTCGGCGTAGGCGGTCAGCTCGGACTTGACTGCCCCGTCGCCGTACAGGTCGAAGCGGAACGCCGGAGCATCGGGGTCGGCGGCCTCTTCCGCCTCCAGTAGTTCGGCCGCCCGCAGCAGGGTGTCCAGGCTGTTCGGCGGCCCGTGCGCGCCGGCGTAGACCACGTGGAACTCCGCACCCGGCTCACCGAGCGGCGTCGCCTCGGGCATCACGTCGAGCGCGACTCCGTTGGGAATCCAAGTGGTTTGCGGCGCCTTGCGGCCGACCCGCATCGCGACGTGGTCGGCGACCCCGTCGAGCACGCCGACGATCCGGTCACTGCGCGCGTACAGGAACTTCTCGATGGCGCCCAGCAGCAGGACGATCGGGTGGTAGCGGCGCACCCCGAGGATGGCCACCAGCGACTCCGGCCACAGGTCCCTGATCTCCAGCACGAACGGAACCCGGTGGCGGCGGGCGATCAGCCAGCCGGCCAGCGCCGCGAACGGCTGCGGGCTGGATCCGATCACCACGTCCGGCGCGGGCAACCCGTTCCGGCTGGGACGCAAGCCGGCCCGCAACGCGGACCAGGCGAATCCCAACATGTTGATCATTCGGCCCACGCCGTTACCCGAGTACGGCCGGGTCGGCAGCCAGAGGAACCGGGGGTCATCAGGGCCCGGTCCGGCCGACACCGAAGCGCCGGTGGACGATTTCGCTGGCGATCCCTCCGCGCGCCGGCCACCCGGCCGGATGGCAGCATCGGTGACGATGGTCGTGGCGATCCCGCACGGCCGCATGAACCGGGCCAGGAAGTGGTGCCGGGTCCACCCGGACTGCGGATAGCTGGACGCGTACTGGTTGATGATCCACAGGTGCAGGTCGGGCGTCGCGGACGCGCCGCTGCCGGCGGGGGCATCCGGTTCCATCACCGGCCACCTCGAGCGCGGGGTGCGGGGGGCGCTGTCACGATCGACGATCCTACGGGGTGACCGTTCGGCCGGACGCTAGGTGCTGCGCCGGTCATCGGGCCGGGACGCCCTTGACCGTGAGATCGGCCGGCACGTCTCTTGTGACGCACGCGGAGGCGCCGACGACGGCCCTGGAACCCACCGAAAGGCCCTGCAACACAGTGGCGTTCGCACCGATCAGGGCCGAATCGCCGATGGTCACCGAACCCGAGACGCATGCCTGCGGGTTCAGCCGTGCGAAGTCGCCGATCCGGCAGTCATGGCCCACTGTGACGTTCTGGTCGATGTGCACGTGCCGCCCCACCGTGATCGCGGTGCTCAGCCGTGATCCCGGTGCGATGACGCTGCCCTCGCCCAGTTCCACTCCCGGGCCCAGCGTGGTGTCCGGGTGCACCAAGGTGGCCCAGCGAACGCCGGCGGACGACAGCCGCCGGACGATCGACGCCCGCGCGGTGGGGTCGCCGACGGCCGCCACCGCATGGACCGCGGACGCCGACCCGGATGCCGCCCGCTCGGCCAATTCCTCGACCGAGCCGAGCAGCCGGGAGCCCAGCGCGGCCACCAGCGCGGCGTTGGCCGGAGAGGGGCCGTCATCGACGAACCCGTCGACCGACCAGTCGGTCCCATGTGCTCGCAGCGCCTGGACCAGTCCGAACACCTCGCGGCCGAAACCGCCGCAGCCGATGATCACCAGACTGGTCATGGGGTACCGGATCCGGGTTCGCCGGTCGCAGCGTTCGCCGCGTCGGTGCCGGACGCCGACCCGGTGAACTCCGCTGTGGTGACGTGCCCTTCGGCCGTGATGCCTTCCCGGCGAAGGATGGACCGGACGGTGGCGAGCAGGATCTTCAAGTCCAGGCCTAGCGACCGGGTGTCGACGTAGCGCACGTCCAGGGCGAGCTTGGCCTCCCAGGAGATGGCGTTGCGGCCGGACACCTGGGCCAGCCCGGTCAGGCCCGGCTTCACGTCGTGCCGGCGTGCCTGTTCCGGGGAGTACAGCGGTAGGTAGTGCATCAGCAGCGGCCGGGGCCCGACCAGCGACATGTCACCGCGCACGACGTTCCACAGCGCGGGCAACTCGTCCAGGCTGGTGGCTCGCAGTCGCCGCCCGAAGTCCGTCATCCTCGACTCGTCGTCGACCCATCCCCGGGCCGGGTCCACCGGCAGCATGGACCGGAACTTCAGCATGGTGAACGGTTCGCCGTGCAAACCGGGGCGACGTTGCCGGAACAGCACCGGCCGGCTCAGCCGACGGGCGACGGCCACACCGACGGCCGCCTGTACCGGCAGCGACACGATCAGCGCGGGAATCGAGATCGCCAGATCCAGCGCTCGTTTCGCCCGGAGGGAGCGCACTCAACGTCCCCTCTGCAGGATCGTTCGCACCTCGCCGGCCACCCGCTGCACCGCGTCGTCGGACAGCGCCGATCCGCTGGGCAACGTCACACCTTGGCGGAACAGCGACTCCGACGCACCGGAAACGAAGGCCCGAGCGTCGCGGAACACCGGCTGCAGATGCATCGGCTTCCACAGGTGCCGCGCCTCGATGTCCTTGGCGTCCAGCGCTTTCACCATGGTGTCGGCGTCGGTTGCGGTGAGCTCAGGGTCGAAGACCAGCGCGGTCAGCCAGCAGTTGTCCTCAGCGTCCCCGCGCTCGTCGTCCCGACCCAGGAACCGCACGCCGGGCAGGTCGCCGAACTCGGCGGCGTAGAAATCCCTGATCGCGCGGCGCCGAGCCATCATCGCGTCCAACCGGGACAACTGCGCCCGGCCCAACGCGGCCAGCAGGTTGGACAGCCGGTAGTTGTACCCGATGTCGGTGTGCTCGTAGTAGGGCACGGGTTGCCGCGCCTGGGTGGACAGGTACCGGCAGCGACCCAGCAGATCCGCATCGTCGGACAGCAGCATGCCGCCACCGGAGGTGGTCATGATCTTGTTGCCGTTGAACGACAGGGCCGCGGCGCGGCCGAAGGACCCGGCCGCCCGGCCGCGGTAATGCGCACCGAGCGCCTCGGCGGCATCCTCGACCAGCGGCAGGCCGCGTTCGGCCAGCCCGGGAGCGATGGCGTCGTAGTCCGCGGACCGGCCGAACAGGTCGACCGTCATCACCGCCGCGATGTCGGCTCCCTCGGCCCGCAGCGCGTCGACGGCCTCCAGCAGCAGCGCCGGATCGACGTTGGCGTCCGCGGCTGCGTCCACGAATACCGGTGTGGCGCCGGTGTACACGACGGCATTGGCCGATGCCGCGAAGGTCATGCTGGGCATCACCACGACCCGCCCGGGTCCGGCGCCCAGGGTGAGCAGAGCCAGATGCAGCGCCGCGGTACCGGAGGACAGCGCGAGCGCATGACCGACCCCTACCCGGGCGGCGATCTCGGCCTCGAAACGGTCCACCTCCGGACCCAGCGGCGCCACCCAACCCGAGCGCAGCGCGCCGAGCACATAGTCCGCCTCGAGTTCGGTGACATCCGGGGTCGACAACAGGATCCGACTCACGACCGTGCTCCGCTCGTCACGCCGATGGTGCGGTACGCCTCGATGAGCGCCGCCAATTGGGTGGTCCAGTTCAACCGGCCCTCCACGGCCGCCCGGCCGTTGGCCCCCAACCGCTTGGCCAACTCGTGGTCGTGGATCAGCCGTCGCATGGCCGCGGCCAGCGATGCGGGATCGCTCGGGTCGACGAACAGGCCGCAGTCCACGCCGTCCAGCATGTCCCGCCACGCCGGGAAGTCGGACAGGATCACCGGCAGTCCCATCGCCATGTACTCGAACACCTTGTTGGGCGAGCCGATCATGTTGTGCGGAGTCGGAAGGTAGGTCACGATGCCGGCCAGGCAGCCCTCCAACTGGTGGGCGACCTCGGTCAGCGGCACCGAACCCGCGTACTCCACGTGCTGCCAGCCGGGCCGGGCCGAGACCGACGATTGCAGGGCGGCCGGACCGAACGCACCCACCAGACGCAATACTGCCCGGTCGGTGGCGTTAACCATTTCCATGGCATCGACCAGCTCGTTGATGCCGCGGATCTGCGTGATCCCACCGACGTAGCCGAACCGCGCGGGTGTGGCGAACTCGGCATCGGCCGCGGGGACGAAATGCGTCAGGTCCGGGTAGTTGCCGACCACGGTGACCCGGGCCGGCGGGAACGCCTTGGCGTAGAGCGCACTGGCCGCCACGACGCGGTTGGCGCCGCGCCCGATTACCTTCTCCAACCCACGAGCCAGCGCATATGCCGCCCGGTGCGTGCCGAACGGCAGATAGTGCTTGGACTTCACCTGCGCGGACAGTCGCTCGTGCGCGTCGTAGACGACCTTCTTGCCGAGCAGCCGCAGAACCAGCAGCGCCGGAATGAGTTCCGGGTCGTGCGCGTGGTACAGCGACGACTTGGTTCGAAACGCGCGGACCAACGCGGTCAGCACGCCGAGGGTCATCCGCACCAGGCGACGCGAATAGGTGCGCATGGCCACGACGTGCACACCGTTGCGTTCGTAATCCGAGTCCGCCCGGGCGATCAGGCTGACGTCGAACCCCGCCGCCGCCAAGCCGCTGCACTCGCGCCAGAACACCCGGTTGTCGTCCGCCGGATGCACCGTGCTCATGTGGCATATCCGGGT
>DASSTH010000234.1:0-2867 GCA_035708025.1 Nakamurella sp.
GCCGCACCACCGTGCCGTCGGACAGCAGCACCTCACCGGCATCCAGCCGTCGCCGCACGCCCGGGGCATAGTGGGTGCGCTCCAGCAGGAACTCCGCCACCGTGGCCCAGGCCGGATCCCGCGGAAGATGCAGTCGGGCCGGCGGGACCCCGTCCCGGTCGGGCAGCGGCGCACGCTGGGGCGGCCGTCCACGGCGCCGACTCCGGCCGGCCGGCTCCCCACCCACCCGGCCATTATGGGTTTCGGGAAACGATCAGGCCCCGGCCAGTCGCACCCCCGCATAGGCCATGGCGGCGATCAGCACCCATGAGCACAGACCGAGCAGCGCCGCCCGGCCGCCGGTACGGAACAGAGTCCGCAGGCGGACGCTCGACCCCAGCCCGAACAACGCGGCGGCGAGCAGCAGGGTCTCCGCGGTCTGCACTCCGTCCAGCACCCCGGCGGGCAGCACTCCGGTGCTGCGCAGGCCCACCATGGTCAGGAACCCCAGCACGAACAACGGCACGATCGGCGGGCGTTTCCCGCCCTGGGGCACCGAGGCGGTGCGCCGCTGCCACAGGCTCATCCCGGCCACGATCGGCGCGAGCAGCACCACCCGGGTGAGCTTGACGATCACCGCCGGCGCCAGCGCCGCCGAACCGACCACGGACGCGGTGGCGACGGTCTGGGCGACGTCGTGGACGCTCGCGCCGGTCCACGACCCGAACGCCACATCCGACAGTCCCAGCGGCCCCTTCAGCAGCGGCAGCACCACGATGGCCAGGCTGCCGAACATCGTGACCAGGGCGATCGCGGTGACGACCTCCTCCTCCTTGTTCTTCGTCACGCCGTCCATGGCCGCCACGGCGGAGGCCCCGCAGATGGAGAACCCGGTGGCCACCAGCAGGCTGGTGCCGCGGGACAGTCCCATCCGGCGGCCCAGCCACTGGGTGCCGAAGAACGTCACGGCCACGACGACGACCACCACGGCCAACCCGCGCGCCCCCAGGTGCAGCACGTCCGGGATGGCCAGCCGCAGGCCCAGCAGCACGATGCCTACTCGCAGCAGGCGCTTGGCGGCGAACGACAGTCCTGGACGCAGCACGGCCAGGTCGATGCCGGTATTGCCCAGGATCGCGCCCAGCACGACGGCGATGGTCAGGGGGCTGACGGTCGGCAGCAGCCGGTTCAACCCGAAGGCCGCCGCCACGGCCAGTCCCGCCGCGCCGAGTCCGGGACCGAGCCGGCGCAGTGTGGTGCCGGCGGACGGCCGACCGGTCGCGGATACCGGGAGGCGGGTGGCCCGCGGTGCGGGAGCGTCGGCAGTGCCCGCACCCTCGACGGAGGACCGGGTGGCGCGCGGTGAGGGAGCGTCGGCAGTGCCCGCCCCGTCCTCCGCACCGACCTCGACGCTCACGCGGTCCAGCGTCCCGCTGCCGGCGGTGCCCCGGTAGCGGGCGATCACCTGCCGCCGCCATAGCATTCTTCTATGACCCGGCTGCCGGATCTCGACTCGCTGGCGTTGCTCGTTGCGGTCGCCGAGCTGGGCAGTCTGGGCCGGGCCGCGCGGGTCCGCGGCATCAGCCAGCCGTCGGCGAGTTCTCGCATCGAGGCACTGGAACGCCGGTTGGGTGTGCAGTTGCTGGTGCGCAGTACGCGCGGGTCCGAGGTGACGCCGGCCGGCCAGCTGGTGGTGGGCTGGGCGACTACGATACTGGAAGCCGCCGAGGAGCTGTCCAGGGGCGTCGATGCGTTGCGGCAACGGCGATCCGCCGAGCTGACGGTCGCCGCCAGCCTGAGCATCGCGGAGTATCTGATGCCCGAGTGGCTGGTGCGGTTGCACGCGGAGCAGCCGGGCATCGCGGTGCGGTTGCAGGTGGCCAACTCCACCGATGTGATCGCCGCGGTGCGGGACCGGCAGGTGCCGGTGGGCTTCGTGGAGGGGCCGTCCGTGCCGCGCGGCATGGCCTGGACCCAGGTCGGAGCCGATCAGTTGGTCGTGGTGGTGGCACCCGGGCATCCGTGGGCCGGACGGCGCGGGCCGGTGTCGCTGCAGGAGTTCCGGACGACGCCGTTGCTGCTACGGGAACCCGGGTCGGGGACCCGGCAGGTGCTGGAGCACGCCGTCGCCGCCGCCGGTGGCCTGGCGGCGCCGGCCCTGCAACTGTCCACCACGACGGCCATCCGCGGCGCAGCCGTCGGAGGCAGCGCCCCTGCGGTGCTCAGCGAGCTGACGGTGCGGGCCGATCTGGCGGCGGGCCGGCTGGTGCAGGTGCCGGTGACGGGGCTGACCCTGCGCCGGCGACTGCGGGCTATCTGGCCGCGTGGGGTCGTGCTGGAGGGGGCGGCCCGAGCGTTGGTGGAGATGGCACGAACGGCGGGAGCGTCGCCGCTCCGGGCCGGGGCCGGCTGAGCCCGGCCGCAGCGTGGTTCGGACCAGGAGCCGGCGCCAGTCGCCCAACCGTGCCCGGCGCCGCACGCACCGGCGGCCCGCTCCGGGACTGGTGGCACCGGGATCGGCGGCGTCGGTCGCTCAACCGTGCCCGGCGCTGCCCGCACCGGTGGCGGCCCGGCTCCGGGACCGGCGGCACCTGGACCGGCGGCTCCGGGCGGCCTTGCCCGGTGCCGGTCAGGTGCGCGGCGGTCCGTGTTCGATCCGCTCACGCAGGGCGGCGATCGGATCGCCGGTCGAGGCGCTCCAGTCGGCGTCCAGGTACCAGGTGGCTCCGATGCCCTGCACATCGCGCACCAGCTGCCGCGCGGCGGTCGGATCTGCCCAGTCGGTGGCCGCCTCGTACACCACGTCGTAGGGGCCGGTGAGTCCCAGCTCGGTGCGCAACCCGCGGATCTCCGTCACCGCCTGTTCCCAGCGGGCCAGCGGGTGCGCC
>DASSTH010000235.1:0-2429 GCA_035708025.1 Nakamurella sp.
GGCGGCACGGTGACGGGGTTCCCCGGCTGGGCGCTGCCGTTGCTGCGCTGCCCGCACTGCCGCGGGACGCTGGCCGACGTGGGTGGCGGGCCCGGGGCGGGTGCCGGGCCAGGGGCGGGTGCCGGCGATCGCCCGGATGCGGCCGCAATGGGCGGGCAGCGGACCGGTGATCCCGGACGGGCCGGGGTGATCGGCTGCCCATCCGGGCACCGGTTCGACGTCGCTCGCCAAGGCTACTTACCGCTGCTGGGCCCGCGCTCGCGCACCGACACCGGCGACACCGCGGCGATGGTGCGGGCCCGGGAGGAGTTCCTGGGCGGCGGGTGGTACGGGCGGATCGCCGCGGCGGTGGCCGACGCGGTGGCGCCCGCCCCCCGGGGCCCGGTGGTGGAGGTCGGCGCCGGCACCGGCTACTACCTGGCGGCGGTGACGGGAGGGCCGGGGAACTCCGGGTCGGGTGAGGACGCCGGCGCGCGGTCCTCCGCCGGCGGCTCCGTCACCGATGCGGTGCCCGGCCGCCGTGCCGGGCTCGCCGTGGACTCGTCCCGGTATGCCCTCCGGCGGGCGGCCCGGTTGCCGGGGATCACCGCCGTACTCGCCGATGCGTGGTCGGCGCTGCCGGTGATCGACGGCGCCGCGGCGGCGGTACTGAGCGTGTTCGCCCCCCGCAGCCCCGCCGAGTTGGCCAGGATCCTGCGACCCGGCGGGCGGGTGGTGGTCGTCACCCCCGCACCCGATCACCTGGCCGAGGTGCGCCGAGCGGTGCCGTTGCTGGCCGTGGACGAGGGCAAGTCCGCCAGGGTCGCGGAGGCGTTCGCCGGTCTCGCCCCGCCGCTGCGGCTCGCACCGTGTGACGTGCGGGAACTGCGGTACGCCGTCCGCTTGCCCCGTGACGCGGTCGGCCGGCTGGTGGGCATGGGCCCGACCGCCCGTCACCTGTCGGCCGATGCCGTCGCCGAGGGCGTCTCCCGGCTGCCCGACCCGCTGCAGGTCACGGTGTCGGTGACGGTGACCTCGCTGTCCCGCGCGCCCTGATCGCTGGCGGGCGCTCGGCCTCCGGCCCGCATGGATCAACTTGGCGGGCATGGACGAAGTTTGTCCCGGCAGCCTCACCCGTCACATATCGTCCGAGATCATGCATGCCAGGGAAGTTGATCCATGCGAACGGTGGGGGCCCGTCACGTGATCCATTCGGACGGGTGGCGCCTGTCACGTGATGCGGGCGCCGGCGAGCGCCTGACAGGATGATCGCCATGGCGACGCAAGGCGAACCGATCCAGACCCTGCTCATCCTGGGCGCCAGCGGCGACCTGTCCGGGCGGCTGCTGCTGCCGGGAGTGGGCGGGCTGCTGACATCCCGCCCGGACCGGCCGCTGCGGCTGGTGGGCAGCGGGGCCGAGGACTGGGACGACGCGCGCTGGCGGCAGCGCGTCACCGACTCGTTCGCCTCGGCCCACGCCAGCGGCCCCCAGGTGGACGCGGTGCTCGCCGAGACTCATTACCGGCCAGCCGATGTCACCGATGCCGCGGACTGGCCGGCGCTGCTGGAGCTGTGCCGGCCGCCGGTGGCGATCTTCTTCGCGCTGCCGCCGCCGGTCACCGCGAAGGCCTGCCAGGCGCTGACCACCATCGACCTGCCGCCCGGCACCCGGCTGGTGCTGGAGAAGCCGTTCGGGGTGGACGAGGAGTCCGCGGCGGCGCTGAACCGGCTGATCACCCGGCTGGTCCCGGAGGACCACATCCACCGCGTCGACCACTTCCTGGGCAAGTCCACGGTGCTGAACCTGCTCGGCGTGCGATTCGCCAACCGGATCCTGGAACCGGTGATGAACGCCGACCACGTCGAGCGAGTTGACATCGTCTTCGACGAGAACCTGGCGCTGGAGGGCCGGGCCGGCTACTACGACGGCGCCGGGGCGCTGGTGGACATGATCCAGTCGCACCTGCTGCAGATCCTGGCCCTGCTGGCGATGGAGCCGCCGCACTCGATCAACGCCGTCGACCTGCGGGACGCCAAGGCGGCCGTGCTGCGCGCGACCAGCGTGTTCGACGACGACCCGGTCAGGAGCTCGCGGCGGGCCCGGTACACCGCTGGCCGGCTGGGCGAGCGGGAGGTGCCGTCGTACGTGGACGAACCTGGGATCGACGGTTCCCGGATGACCGAGACCATGGCCGAAGTGACGTTCCAGGTGGACACCTGGCGGTGGGCCGGGGTGCCGTTCCGGGTCCGCACCGGCAAGGCGATCGGCACCCCGCTCAAGCAGGCGGTGATCACGTTCAAGACCGCGCCCCGGCTGCCGCACGGCCTGCACGGCGGGCACCAGCCCAACCGGCTGGTCATCGGCTTCGGCCCGGACACCATGGCGCTGGACCTCAATGTGAACGGGCCCGGCGACCCGCTGGAGATCGACCCGACGACGCTGCAGGTG
>DASSTH010000236.1:0-5789 GCA_035708025.1 Nakamurella sp.
GTGGGTGCGGCATCCGGGGTTGCAGAAGTAGAAGTCCTGCCCGTCGATACGCAGCGTCGGGGTGTCCGGCATCACCGTGACCGTCATTCCGCAGACCGGGTCGATCGCCTGCAGCGGCTGCAGCACCGGTGGTGGTGCCCCGGGCAGCTGGGCAGAGCCCGTCGACATGGCCGGCGCGTCGGCCGGTGACGGGCCCGCCGGGGCGGCGGGCGACAGGTCCCGCCCCCGGTCGTCGGTCGCCCCGCGGACCACCGCGACGACCTCCGCCATGATGGACAGCGCGATCTCCGGCGCCGTGCGGGCCCCGATCCACAACCCGGCCGGGCTGTGCACCCTGGCCCGCTCCGCGTCGGTCAGGCCCATCTCGTCCAGCACCGCGGTGCCGCGTCGCCGGCTGGCCACCAACGCGATGTACGGCACCTGGGCGTCCAGGGCGGCGCGGATGGTCTCCGGCTCGCCGGGTCCGTGGCTGGCCACCACGACCGCCGCGGATCCGGCCACCGCCCCGGCGCCGGTGCCGTCCGGGGACACCGTCACCGGCACGCCGGTGTACCCCAGGAAGGTCACGGCGCTGCGGACGGCCTCGGCGATCGGGGTGCCGCCCAGCACGGCGACCACCGGCGGCGGCAGCACCGGTTCCAGGAAGATCTCCACCGACCCGCCGGATAGGCACGGGTTGACCACCACCTGCGCGCCCGGAGTGCTGGGGAACTCCGCCATGCCGTCCGGCAGCACCCGCAGCAGCACAGCGGCGCCGTCGGCCAACGCCGTGAGCGCGGCGGTGCGCACCGAGTTCTGCGTGCACTGCCCGCCCACGAAGCCCTCCATGCTGCCGTCGGACAGCACGATGGCCTGGTCTCCGGGGCGCGCCGAGGCCGGAGCCTGGGCCCGCACCACGGTGGCGCGGACGAACGGTACCCGGGCGCCGGCGAGTTCGGCCGCCCGGTCAAGGGTCTGGTTGCCGGTCATCGTTCCCTCCGCTCTGCCGCCGCGTCCATCTGCCGGCTCAGATCGGCGGGCGGGCCTGGCCGCGCATGGCGTCCCACACCCGGGACGGCGTCAGCGGCATGTCGACGTGCCGCACCCCGAACGGGGCCAGTGCGTCGACCACCGCGTTGACCACGGCGGGCGGCGACCCCACGGTGGCCGACTCGCCGACTCCCTTGGCGCCGATCGGGTGATGCGGTGACGGGGTGACGGTGAACCCGGTCTCCCAGTCCGGCACCTCCAGCGCGGTCGGGATCAGGTAGTCCATCAGCGATCCGCCCAGGCAGTTGCCGTTCTCGTCGAAGGCGATGATCTCCATCAGGGCCATGCCGACGCCGTCGGTGAGCCCGCCGTGGATCTGCCCCTCGATGATCATCGGGTTGATCCGGGTGCCGCAGTCGTCCACGGCGACAAACCGGCGCACCCTGACCACCCCGGTGCCCGGGTCGACGTCCACCACGCAGATGTAGGCCCCGTTGGGATAGGTCAGGTTCGACGGGTTGTAGCAGACCTGGGCGTCCAGCCCGCCCTCCAGGCCCTCGGGCAGGTCGCCGGCGCCGTGCGCACGCATGGCGATGTCCTGGATCGTCACCGACTTCTCCGGATCGCCCGCCACCCGGAAGGATCCCTTGTCCCACTCCAGGTCCGCGACGCTGACCTCCAGCATCCCGGAGGCGATGATCCGCGCCTTGTCCCGGATCTTGCGGGCCACCAGGGCGGCGGCCGCACCGGATACCGGGGTGGAGCGGCTGCCGTAGGTGCCCAATCCGAACGGGGTCTGGTCGGTGTCGCCATGCACCACCTCGATGTCCGCCGGCGGGATGCCCAGCTCCTCGCTGACGATCTGCGCGAACGTGGTCTCGTGACCCTGGCCCTGGGTCTGCACCGACAGCCGGACGACGGCCTTGCCGGTGGGGTGGATGCGCAGTTCGCAGCCGTCCGCCATGCCCAGGCCCAGGATGTCCATGTCCTTGCGGGGGCCGGCGCCCACTGCCTCGGTGAAGAAGGACACCCCGATGCCCATCAGCTCGCCGCGGGCCCGCTTCTCGGCCTGCTCCCGCCGCAGCTCGTCGTAGCCGGCGATGCGCAGCGCCTCGTCCAACGTCGCCCGGTAATTGCCCGAGTCGTAGACCCAGCCGGTCTTGGTGGTGTACGGGAACTGCTCCGGCCTCAACAGGTTCCGCCGCCGCAACTCCACCGGGTCCATCTTCAGCTCGTGGGCCAGGCAGTCCACCAGCCGCTCCACCAGGTACACCGCCTCGGTGATCCGGAACGAGCAGGCGTACGCCACCCCGCCCGGGGCCTTGTTGGTGTAGACGGCGGTCATATGGCAGTAGGCGGCCTGCAGGTCGTAGCTACCGCAGAACACCCCGAAGAAGCCTGCCGGATACTTCACCGGGGCCGCGGTGCCGTTGAAGGCGCCGTGGTCGGCCAGCACGTTGGTGCGGACGGCCAGGATCTTGCCGTCCCTGGTGGCGGCGATCTCGCCGCGCATGATGTAGTCCCGCGCGAAGCCGGTGCTGACCAGGTTCTCCGACCGGTCCTCCATCCACTTGACCGGCTTGCCGGTGAGCAGCGACCCGACGATGGCGCACACGTAGCCGGGATAGATCGGCACCTTGTTGCCGAAGCCGCCGCCGATGTCCGGGGCCACCACGCGGATCTTGTGCTCCGGCAGGCCGGCCACGATCGCGTACAGGGTTCGGTGCGCGTGCGGCGCCTGGGTGGTGGACCACAGGGTGAGCTTGCCGTCGATCGGGTCGAGATCCGCTACCGCGCCGCAGGTCTCCATGGGCGCAGGGTGCACCCGGGGGTAGACGATGTCCTCGGTGACGACCACCTCGGCGGAGGAGATGACCTGCTCGGTGGCGTCCTTGTCGCCGGTCTCCCAGTCGAAGACGTGGTTGTCGGTCTTGCCCTCCAGGTCGTCCCGGATCACCGGGGCGTCCGGTTCCAGCGCGCGGCGGGCGTCGACCACCGGCGGCAGCTCTTCGTAGCTGACGTCGATCAACTCCAGCGCGTCCCGCGCCGCATAGCGGTCCTCGGCGACGACGAACGCGACCTCCTGGCCCTGGAACCGCACCTTGTCGGTGGCCAGCACCGCCTGCACGTCGCCGGACAGCGTCGGCATCCAGGCCAGGTTCTTCTCCGCCAGCATCGCCCCGGTGACCACCAGCTTGACCTTCGGGTGCGCCTGGGCGGCGGTGATGTCCACCGACACGATCCGGGCGTGCGCCATCGGGGCGCGCAGGATCGCCAGGTGCAGCATGCCGGGCAGTTGGATGTCGTCCAGGTAGCGGCCCTTGCCGCGGATGAAGCGCGGATCCTCCTTGCGCAGCATGCGCCCGTGCCCCACCGGGTGCTGGTCGTTGTCGACGAAGGCGGTGGGCCGGCCGGCCGGAGTGGTGGTGGGTTCGGCGACGGTGGTCATGACGCGCTCCCTGCGGCGACGGGCTCGAGGGTGGCCTGGGGTTCACCGGCGTCCAGCGTGCTGCGGTTCCCGGCCTGCTCGGCGGCCGCCCAGCGGACCGAGCGGACGATCGTGGAGTAGCCGGTGCACCGGCAGATCTGACCCGAGATGGCCTCCCGGATCTCGGTTTCCGATGGATCCGGGTTGCGGTCCAGCAGCGCCCGGGCGGTCATCATCATGCCCGGCGTGCAGAAGCCGCACTGCAGGCCGTGGCACTGCATGAAGCCCTGTTGTACCGGGTCGAGCTGGCCGTCGACGGCCAATCCTTCGACGGTGCGGATCTCGTGCCCGCCGGCCATGGCGGCCAGCACGGTGCACGACTTGACCGGCTCGCCGTCCATCAGCACCACGCAGGTGCCGCAGTTGCTGGTGTCGCAGCCCCAGTGCGTTCCGGTGAGACCGAGGTGGTCGCGCAGGAAGTGCACCAGCAGCAGCCGGCCCTCGATCTCCCTGGTGACCTGCTCCCCGTTGACGGTCATCGAGACGTGCATGTCGCTCAGTTCCCTTCCGGTGCGCCGGGCGTTGCCGGTCCGCTTGCTGGGCTCGCATGGGTCAGGTTTTGTTGCGCCCGGGCGACGGCCAGGCGCAGCGCGCGTCGGGTCAGCTCGTCGGCCAGGTGACGCTTGTAGTCGGCGCTGCCCCGCTGGTCGGTGACGGGTTGGCAGCCCTGGGCGGCCAGCTCGCCGGCCGTGGCGTACAGCTCCTCGGACGGCTGCTGTCCGCGCAGGGCGGCGGAGATCTCCGGCAGCCCGGTGGTGTTCGGTCCCACCGCGGCCAGCCCCACCCGGGCGTCGGCGATCGTCGGCCCGTCCATCCACACCGCCGCACCGGCGGACACCACCGCCCAGTCCCCGGCGCGGCGCTCCACCTTCTGGTACGCGCTGCCGCCGTTCGGCCGCACCGGGAACCGGACCTCGATGAGCATCTCGGCCGGCCCGACCGCCGTCTCGTAGGGGCCGCGATGGAACTCCTCCATGGACACCACTCGCTCGCCGGACGACCCGCGGATCACGCAGCTGGCGTTCAGCGTGGTGCACACCGCCGACAGGTCCTCGGAGGGGTCCGCCTGGCACAGCGAGCCACCCAGCGTGCCGCGGTTGCGGACCACCGGGTCGGCGATCACCCGCTCGGCGTCGGCGAAGATCGGAAAGATCCGCGCCAGGTCGGCGGACTCGGCCAGTTCCCGGTGCCTGGTCATCGCCCCGATCCGGACCCGATCGGCCTCCAGGGTGATGTAGCCCAGGTCGGAGTGCAGGTCGTTGATGTCGATCAGGTACTCGAAGTTGGCCAGCCGCAACTTCATCATCGGCAGCAGGCTGTGCCCGCCGGCCACCAGCCTGGCGGTGTCGCCCAGTCGCTCCAGCAGCCCGATCGCCTGGTCCACGCTGGTGGCTCGTTCGTACTCGAACGGTGCCGGAACCTGCATGCCGAACTCCCTTCATCCGGGCCTGCCGGCGACGGAGGGGTCGAACGCGGAAACCGGTGACGGAGTACCGCGACGGCGTCGTTGCCGGTGACGGTCCGCCTCATTGGGCACTGCCTGGGCGGGAAAGTCAATCCCGTCCTAAGCAGTTGCTTAACTCGCCGTTGACGCCGCCCGGGCGGCCGGGCATGCTCCGACCACCTGCCCGGGTGGCCCGCGATCTGCTGCGGGCCGGAAGGGATCGCCGTGGGACTTGCCGGCTGGCTGCGCGTCCTGCTGACCGGCGTGCTGGCTCTGGTCGTACTGATCCATCTGGCGCGCCTGTGCCGGGCGGCGCGGGGAAGGCGGCTGGCGGCGATCGGCACGGATCTGTTCCACGTCGGCATGGGCGTCGCGATGGCGGCCATGCTGCTGGGCCTGACCGCGACCGCCGGCATGTGGTGGGCCGCCGGGTTCGCGGTGCCCGCCATCTGGTTCGGCTGGCTGGGACTGGACCGGTACGTCGTCGCCGGTGTCCTCGCCGGTGCCCACCACCTGCGGCTGGCGGCCGGTGCCGCGGCGATGTGCTGGATGCTCGTCGCGGGCGCGCTGATGCCCATGCGCGCCGACGGCGGAGTCGTCATCGCGGGCGCCGCGCCGCTCCCGCTCGGCCTGGTCTCCGCCGCCACCAGGGCCGGGGCGGGTGTGGTCGCGGATGTCGCGGCGGTCCCGGCTGCGCCGGTCGGTGGGCCCGGCGGCGCGATGCCGGGCATGGGCCACTCGGTCGGAGCGGCCGCCGCCGACCCGGTCACGGCGCATGGCGTCCTGCAACTGGTGACGGTGCTGTTCCTGCTCGCGGCACTGGTGCTGGCGGCGCACTCGAGCCTGCTGATCGCGCGCCCAGCCCTCGCCGCGATCGCTCCGCGCGCC